>JAIOQY010000089.1 GCA_021108435.1 Candidatus Aegiribacteria sp. | reverse complement strand
ATTCTTGTCATGGAGTTGCTAAAAACCATTATGCCTGTAATACTGCTCATACCGGATGGAAGGATTACATTGATGCACGAAGGCCTTGATACTGCAAGAAGTGAAGCCGCCGCCAGAGCGAAGATCTCCGGTGAATCTTTCTGCATTGTATCAGGAAAGAAGAGCGAGCATGTGGTTTACAGAGTCTATCCTCTGAAAGGCTTTGGACTCCCGCCTGGGGGTACACTTAAAGAAGTTGTAGAACCTGCAGTAAAAAGAAAGGAAATAGAACCTCAGGAGAAAACCAGTTCTAACGGATTCTGAATACGGAGGAGAGAAATGAATTCATTCCCGACTGATATTGAGATAGCGCGAAAAGTTACCCCGCGTCCTGTTATTGAAATTGCGGAGCAGCTGGGACTTTCAGAGGAAGATCTTGATCTCTACGGTCAGGACAAAGCGAAAGTTCATCTTGATACTCTGGAGAAGAAGCGGAAAGGATTCGGAAAGCTGGTTCTGGTATCCGCCATAACGCCCACCCCGGCAGGAGAGGGCAAGACCACAATAACAATAGGGCTTACGCAGGGGCTGGCAAGGCTGGGCGAATCGGTCAGCTGCGCCATACGTGAACCATCTCTCGGTCCGATATTCGGAATAAAAGGCGGTGCTGCGGGAGGAGGGTATTCACAAATCATACCGATGGAAGATATAAATCTTCATTTTACAGGAGACATTCACGCAATTGGTTCAGCCAACAATCTCCTTGCCGCAACGATAGACAACTACCTTCACAAGGGGAATCCATCCCGGCTGGACCCCAGAACCATCAGCTTCAAGCGGGTAGTCGACATGAACGACAGATCCCTGAGGGATGTGATCATCGGGCTTGGGGGCAGAACCCAGGGCGTTCCGCGGGAATCCGGGTTCGATATAACCGCTGCCAGTGAGATAATGGCTATCCTTTCACTTTCGAAGGATCTTGAAGATCTGAAAAGAAAAGTCGACAGAATCTTTATTGGTCTCACATATGACATGCAGGAGATTACAGCAAAGGAAATGAATATTTCGGGCGCAATAGCAATGCTTCTGAAAGATGCCATCAAACCGAATCTTGTTCAGACGCTGGAAGGCAATCCGGCGTTTGTGCATTGTGGACCATTTGCCAATATCGCACATGGCTGCAATTCAATACTCGCGACGCAGATGGCCGTTGCCTTCTCTGACTGGGCTATAACCGAGGCCGGATTCGGTTTTGATCTGGGTGCGGAGAAATTCTTCGATATAGCTTGTCCGTACGGTAACCTCTGTCCGAGCCTTGTTGTACTGGTCGTAACGTGCCGCGCCCTGAAAATGCACGGGGGTGTGAAGAAGAAGGATCTTAGAACGCCGAATCCGGATGCGGTTGCAGCCGGACTTCCCAACCTGGAGAAACACCTTGAGAATATTGACAAGTTCGGTCTTCCCACTGTGGTCTGCGTAAACAGATTCCAGGATGATACCGATGAAGAGCTGCAGGTGATTCTGGACCGCTGTTCTGAAATGGGTGAATCCGCCGCGATAGGAGACGGATTCGTAAACGGTGGTCAGGGAATGGAGGATATAGCTTCTCTCGTGATTGAGAATGTGAGAGACTGCAGTGAAACCTTTAAACCTCTTTATGACTGGAACCTGGGTGTTAAAGAGAAAATTGAAATAGTAGCGAAGGAAATATACGGAGCTGAACATATAGAATATACAAAACTTGCGAGAAAAGATCTGCGCACTATTAGAAAAAAAGGTTACGACAAACTTCCCGTATGCATCGCCAAAACACAGAAATCGCTTTCGGATAACCCGAAACTGCTTGGCAGACCGAAGGATTTCATTGTGACGGTGAGGGAAATAGAGATATCAGCTGGAGCTGGTTACCTTGTCCCTATAACCGGAGATATTATGCGAATGCCTGGATTGCCTGAAGAACCCGCTGCCACTCGAATGGATATTGATTCTGACGGCAATATCACCGGACTCTTCTGATTCTGCTGATGAAAAGACCGCTTTCCTCCATGCATCCGGTTATCGAAAGATGCTCGGTATTTCTGCGGAGATTCAAGCGCAGGATGAAATGGTATTTTGGAGGAGTTCCCTGCTCTCTGAATTTAAGTGAAGATATTCTTCCGGTATCAGTAATGAATCATCAGTCACTTCTTCTGAGGAAGCTGGAAGGCACCGATCAGACCCTCCAGAGGAATAAGGTAGACAGCCTGCGGAAAGCATGCAAATACATGAACGGAGTGCTGGTTCAGCCCGGTGAGACTTTTTCATTCTGGAAGCTTGTGGGGCACCCAACCGAAAGCAGAGGTTTTCCACGGGGGCTTCAGCTCTCCTTCGGTAAGCTTGTGTCCAGAACCGGAGGCGGTCTATGCCAGCTCTCCAACCTTCTGCACTGGATGATCCTTCATACACCGCTTACAGTCACCGAGCGGCACAGACACGATTTTGATCCATTTCCCGATTACAGAAGGACAGTTCCATTCGGAACAGGAGCCACGGTGTTCTACAATTATCTCGATTTCATGTTCAGAAACGATACTGAGTATGTGTTCCAGGTTAGAACGTGGCTTGATGATATGTACCTTCACGGTGAAATAAGAGCAGACAGGAAGTTGCCCTTCTGTAGGACAATCCAGGAGAGAAATCACCGATTTGTACGTGTCCGGGGAGAAGTCTACAGGGAAAATGAGCTGTGGCGGATAATCACAGATTCGGAAACCTCAATGGAAATCTCCGAAGAACTGCTTATCAGGAATCAATTGAAGGTTCAGTACGACACATCATCAGTTCCCGGAATTGAAGTTATCGAGTTATCCTGAGCGCAGTATAAAAAAGCGGGGCGGAATTAACCGCCCCGCCAGTTTCAAACAGGATATTCCTATCTGACTATGATCATTCTCGAAGCGGCTGTACCGGCAGTACCGGTCAATACTACTGTGTAACATCCGGACGGCAGCTGATTGCCGGAATTGTCTCTTCCGTCAAACGCTACAGAACCTGATCCCGCATTCAGTGTTCCACTGAGTACGGTTGCCACAGTTCTTCCGCTAAGGTCATATACTGTTATCTCAGCGTTACCGGCATAAGGCATGTCGAACGCTATGGAACAGTTCCCAGCCGATGGGTTGGGAGTGGGAGCGGAAAGAGAGGGAAGAAGAATATCTATTTCCGGTCCGTCTTCAATACCGTAGTATCCCGGTGAGAAAAGCAATGCGGGATCACCGAGAAGGTTATGCTCCTGAAGAACCCATTCTTCAAAGTTAATATGGGGTCCGGCTCTCAACTGGTCTTTGGCAAGTGAGTGCATGACTCCCAGTTCCTGCTGCACGTTTGTGAACAGCTGGTCTGAGATGCAGACTTCCAGAGTCTCGGAAACTCCCATATTTGGAGGAGATCCCCATCCGTTGTCAGAGTTGAACATGACAGCTATGGCGCCACCGGTAGACAGGTACATCAGTTTCTCAGCGATGCAACCAACGCTGATCTTACCGGCGAGGCATGTTATGGAGGAAAACACAGTCAGCATGTCAATGTTGGTAAGGTCGGTGTAGTTGTAATTGGTTATCATGTTGTCGGGGTTGTTGTACCAGTAGATCCCGTTTGTGTAGCCATGACCTGTCGGTTCGCAGAAGACAACTCCGGCATTAAGAAGATCAATCTGGTTCGTTGGATGTCCGGAACCGGTCTCATAAAGCTTATGAATAGTCCAGTCACCCGGGATTCTCTTGGCGATTGTATCGCACAGGATTTGTCCGCCATAAGGAGGCCAGAGCAGCGCGCCAATGAGAAGGGCAGTTTTATTCCAGTCTCCGGCTGTAGGTGTTTGTTCGTAGGCCAGAGTCCTGTTTATCATTGCCTCTATTCTGTAGTCGACTTCGGAGCTGAATCTTCCAACATAGATGTCGGAGTAGTAATCAAGACCATCGCTGTATTCACCGTACTGGTGGTCTCCGTCGTTGTCCCATGTACCATCGAGATCGGAGTAGTAGAGATCGGTTACTGAGTCAAGATGCTGACCCGAAAGAGTTAGATCTGAAATCCTTGTAGTAGGTCCGTAGTCACCAACGATAAGCACGTAGATAAGACCGTGATTCTCGAATCTGTCGATCAGGTAGTTCCTGATCTGTTCCTGGGTGTCATATCCGGTGTAGTTGGCATAGATCCAGTCAAGGGAAACATAATCGGCACAACCCGTTGTGATGTCTCTGTGAGCAACGAGAGGTTCAAGCATTGTTTCGTAAATGGGATCAGCTAATACAAGCCAGCTGGCGCCATCTGTTCCGGTGTTCAGGGAAGGAGCCCACTGGTCAAGCATCTCAGAGTTCAGAACGATGTTCCTGAGACCATTTCCAGCAATTGTTATCTGCTCATCTGTAAGTGAGAGCATTCTTACGGAAGCGTCTTCAATGTATGTAACCGTTATGGATGCTGATGTGATTACGTTGAGTTCTCTGCTGAGAGGTTTGTATTGGAAGGGTACAAAAGAGAAGCTTCCAACACGGAACCCGGTTTTGTTTCCGGTCTGCATGAACAGTGCCGCTTCCGAGGGAAACACATTGTCTGAACCGTAAACGATGGGATTGAAAATTCTGGGTCCCGGGGTCTCGTTCAGCCGACAGGTTCTAACAGGATCTATATCCCAGTTTCCTTCAATTGTCTGAATTTCATGAATCTCGACTGTTACATCAACAAGATCAGTACCCTGTGGAAGAACGAAGGAGTATGGAACAGCGGGAAGATTCGGGTATCCATCGTCAAATGTGGTGAAACCGTTTACTATCAGCGGGAAATCATAACCCTCGAATGTCGCCATTTCGACGTCATCAAGGGAGATATCGTAGCTGAAAGTCAATTCTCCTGCCGTCGCGAACATGCTAACGGCAAGAATAATAGATAGCACAACTTTCATATTATTCTCCTCTTATGGTAATTGGATTGTTCAGAAAAATCTCTGATAGATCATATTCCTACTAAAAGTATAATGTATTGTGACCCCCTTGAAAAGAGTAACGAATTTTGCCCTCTCAAAACCGTCTTTTGCAGATTTATATTTTAAGAAGCCTCATTTCATTTTCAACAAGTTCAGTGACCATTTCATCAAAGCTTATTTCCGCTTCCCAGCCAAGAATTCTCTTTGCCTTTGAAGAGTCACCCATAAGAACGTCCACCTCAGTTGGCCGGAAATGTCTTTCGTCAACCTTAACAAATTTCTCCCAGTCGAGTTCCAGGTTTCCAAAAGCCGTATCGAGCAGATTCCTGATGGAATATGTTTTTCCGGTAGCTATCACAAAGTCATCACCTTTTGGCTGCTGCAGCATAAGGTACATCGCTCGGACGTAATCCTTCGCGTGTCCCCAGTCCCTTTTCGCATCCAGGTTTCCCAGAGCAAGCCGGTCCTGAAGACCCATCTTAATCCGTGCAGCCGCGGTGGCAACCTTTCGCGTTACGAAGTTTCTGCCCCTTCTTGGAGATTCATGGTTGAATAGAATTCCACTTGACGCATGCAGTCCGTAACCCTGTCTGTAGTTTACGACCATCCAGTGACCGTAGAGTTTAGCAGCAGCATAGGGGCTTCTGGGATGGAATGGCGTCTCTTCGCTCTGGGGCGGAGGAGAAGATCCGAACATCTCGCTGGTGGAGGCCTGGTAGAATTTACATTCACCAACAAGACCAACCTCTCTTATAGCGTCAAGAATCCTTGCTACACCTATGCCGTTAACATCACCTGTGTACTCGGGCATGTCGAAAGATATGCGAACGTGACTTTGAGCTGCAAGATTGTAGATCTCATCGGGAACGATCTTTTCCAGTATTCGATTAATGGCGCTGGAGTCAGTCATATCACCGTAATGAAGGAAGAGTACATTCCTGTATACATCAGGATTCTGGATGAGATGCTCTATTCGTTCGCGGTTGAAACTGCTCGACCGTCTCACTATTCCATGGACTTCATATCCTTTATCAATAAGAAGCTCTGCAAGGTAGGAGCCATCCTGACCTGTAATCCCTGTTATCAATGCTTTTTTCATTTTCTCTCCATCATAATTTGTACAAACAACATCATTACAATACAACATCAAAAGGGGACACCCAACTCTATGGGTGTCCCCAAAAAACATGACGCTCTGCTGTGTGTCCCCCATAACCTGTTTGACATTTCTGCCCCGGTGTAATACTAATAAACACAATTAGCGAAAAGCTTAATCGAATGAATGGGGGCATACCTTTTGAAAAAATACACATTACAATGGATGACGATCACATTGACTCTGCTGCTTTGCGTCAGCACGGCGTTGGGACAGTACTCTGAAGGAGCCTTCAGTTTCAGCGGAAGCGTCAATCGTTTCGAGGATTTTTCGCAGGAGATCACACCTGATCTTGAATTTCAGCTTGATTATGAGACAGATGTGGTAGGATGGATTATCAGGATAATTAACCCTGATCAGCCGAATCACGATTACACTAAAGTTGTAACGCCCCCCTACAGAGGCACAAACGCTCTCTATATATACGAGTGGCATTTCCAGAGCGAGGATGGGACATGGCCGAACGATGGTTCGGTAAACGCTCCAGGAGCAGCAAGAAAATTCTGGTTCGTAACAGACGCGGAAAGCTTCGAAACAGGTTTCGAGGCATTATCGGCAATGCTCTGGCCTGAAAGCGATGAAGCGTATGAGAACGCTGTTGAAATTCATAACGGAATCAGCCGTGAATCAGGAATACTGCATATTACCGAGATCGAACTCGGAAGTGATGAAAATAGTGACGATGTATGGATTGAGCGTATGGAATTCGAAGTAGATCTGTTTTTGCCGCAGGAGTAAGAGGGGATTATGGCATCCGTTGAGCTTTTCAAAGAAATTTTCAGAGGAGTTGTTCTTGAAATCGAGGATATTTACCTTCTCGAACCCTTCCAGATAGCTTACCTGCCTGGATGGATACCCGAGCGGGAATTTGCGAGTGTGCTTGAACACCGACCGGAGATCGAAATCTTCCTTAGGAAAAAGTGTCCCGAGATTGAACCGTTTCTTGATAAGATCAGAAAAGAGTACGCCGCAGAATCGGATAAACCGGTTTTTTCCGAATCCGCTGATACTGTCTTGTGGACAATCGCGGACATCCTTGTCTACAGCAAATGTCCTGAGGTTTACGATTCTCTGGAATTTCATGAATGGGATTTCTCCGAAATAGCTTCAATCACTTCCCTGACAAACAGGATTGTTATTGATGCCGGTTCTGGTACGGGCAGGGTTGCCCTTGAGGCAGCGGAACAGGCAGAAATCGTATACGCGGTGGAACCGGTTCCAAGACTCAGGCAGTTCATCAGGCAAAAGGCTGCATTATCCGGAATATCAAATCTTTACGTTATGGACGGTTTTCTGGATAAACTCCCCTTCCCTGATTCCTTCGCGGATGTTCTGATAACATCGCATGCTCTGGGATGGAGGCTGGAGGATGAGCTGAAGGAATTTGAAAGAGTCGTGAAAGAAGGAGGATCGATAATTCACTGCCCCGGATCAGCGGTTAAAGATACAAGCGGAAATATTCACGATGTAATGATATCCTGCGAATGGGGTTACAGAGATTCCATCTATGATGAGGCGAACGGTAAAAAAAGGAAATACTGGAAACAACGCTCTGGTGCGTGTCCCCAGTTCAGGCTATAATCCGCAAATGGTCATGAGAAGAAGTATCAACTGGAGTGTGTTTGCGATCTTCGGTGTTATCATCGTTGGTTTCATAATAGCCGGATTCTTTGTGTCACCAAAGGCACAAACCGATGACGGTCATCCAATGAATATCTTCTTCTGGGGAATGGCGGGAATGTTCCTGCTGACAAACGGAGGCGTCCTTCTCTGGGTCGTTCTTTCCAATAGAAAAAGGGAAAGAATCGAGAAGACCTGGCTCGACGCTGAAGCTACCATACTCGAACTCAGCGAGACCGGAACCTACATAAATAATCAGCCCAGAATCGCTTTCAAACTTCATGTCAATTCACCTGTTCATCCCCCCTGCGACATTATTCACAAGCAGGTCATACCGCTTACAGCCCTCTCTCAATATCAAAAGGGAGCAACAATCAGGATCAAGGTAAGCCCGGAGGATCCTGAGGACATAATGCTTCTCTGATTGCGGACACCTGTAGTTATATTCAATCGATTTAAAGCGAGAAACGAAACAAATGTACAGGAGGAGCAATGTCGGAACAACATGTCTGTCCAGTCTGGGTGGGACATCTTTTATCAAGCCCGTTAAGGAAGCTGTTCGAGAACCCGTTCAAAATACTCTCGCCGTACATTAAAGAAGGTATGACTGTTATCGATGTAGGCTGCGCAATGGGTTTCTTCAGCCTTCCAATGGCTGAGATGGTCGGACCGAGCGGTAAAGTCATCTGTATTGATATGCAGGAGAAAATGGTCTCGAAGCTCTACAGCAAGGCTAAAAAGAAGAACTTAAATGACAGAATCGAAGTAAGAGTATGCAAGCAGGATCTTCTCAAAACTGATGATCTTGATGGTATGGCTGACTTCGTCCTGGCTTCGGCAGTTGTGCACGAAGTACCGAACAGCAGCTCTTTCTTCAAGCAGCTGTTCAGCACACTGAAAGAAGGAGGCGCTCTACTTGTGATCGAACCTTCACATCATGTATCGCCGGAGGATTTTTCGAATACTGTTGAAACGGCGAAGAAAGCCGGTTTCGCTCTGGTCAGCGAATTGAAAATGAGAAAAAGAATGGCGGCTCTTCTCAATAAGCCTGTTAGGCCGGGTCTCCACTGATCGAAGGAGCATGGCTCCGGAAGAATATTAAATCAATTATTCCGAGCAGTGTGAGAAATGCGTAAACTTCTTTCATGGATTCAGTTCCAGTGCCAACAGGCGGCCTCGGCAGAAGGAAGATGAATGCGGAAAGAGCAGCAGTAACAATAAGAATAATATGCGTGATTCCGGTTACCCGTTTCATCAGGAACATCACTGCCAGCGCTGAAGCACCGATGAACATCAGAAAAGCCGCGATTCCTGTTATAAGATTGGGCGTGTAATCAACCGCTGTATACTCCTCTCCCGAGGATTCAGCTTCCACAATCCACTCATCCTGGGCTTTAACGTACCTTCCATATTGAACAGTGTCAGCAAATCCGCTCAGCAGGGCTGTTACAATAGAGAAAAGAATGAATGCGTAGTATGAGTATCTGATAATTCCCTCTATGACAAATCGAAGAATTACCATTTACTTATTTCTCATCCAACCAGGTGCCGGTCTTCATTCACACACGGTCATAAGCCTGGAAACAGTTTTACCGCAGGCATCCAGACGCACCGCATATACACCCGGAGGAAGAGCAGCGCCGTTTTCATTTACCGCATCCCACTCCACCGAAGTAATTCCTGAAGCAAAGGAACTCTCAGCAACCCCGGAAACAAGCCTTCCGCAAAGGTCATAAACACCGATGTTAACTGAAGAGGCGGAAGGAAGAACCACGCGAAACGCGAAGCAGCCCACTCCCGGATTAGGTGAGACAGCAAGCCCTGGAAGATCCTCAACCCCGAATTCGTTCTCAGAAACACCCTGAGGGCTCCAGTTGACGATTATCCCGTAATCAGGCCCCGGTACTACGGCAATGGCAACGTCAGCAGCGTTACAGTAATCAAAATACACAGCGCCTCCTGCAAGATCTATCTGTTCCGAATCCCTGTGCAGCCGGCAGGGAGTTCCACTCCCGGCAGCGGTAAGAACCAGCCTGGAGCCATCATCCGTGTAATCAAGATCAAGAACGCTCCCGGAGCTGGTGTAGCTGTAAGTAGCGATGATCTGACCTGTTTCCGGATCAAAGGTTTGTACCACCTTGTCTATATAGAGTCCTATAGCGAACCGATCAGTAACGATGTCGTAAGCAACGCGGAGGGGTCCGTCCCCTGTATACCAGGTGCCCACCACATACGAAGAAGTGCCGTCAACATCTATGATTGAAATGGAGTTATGAAAATAGTTCGATACAACAGCCCGGGATCCGTCGGCGTTGAAGGCTATCTGAATCGGGAAGTCCCCGACAACAAGATCAGCCACAACCGTATTGGATGCGGTATCTATTACTTTTACCCTGTCATCAAAAGAAGCAGCTACAAGGCAGTAAGCACCGTCAGGGCTTACTTTGACATCGCTTGAAACTCCGCAGGCGGCATAGACCACACCGATAATACCACATGGTATTTCAGCGATCTCCTGGCTTGAAGCTCCGTCCAGCTCCACAACGGAAACTGTGTTCGAGGAGATATTGCCAACGTAGGCATAATTGCCATCAGGAGTCAGCGAAACAACCGAAGCCCTTGTTCCGGTTGGAACATCCGCTACTATTGTGTTCGTCTCAAGATCGACAATTTTTACTGAATTGGAGTTGAAACCGCAGATAACAGCCCACTTCGAATCCGGTGTGATGGCAGCGTCCTGTACCCTGTCTCCGATTTCCAGAACAGCGATGACCTCAAGGCTGGAAAGATCCACAATGCTGACATTGTCTGACATGGTATTCGAAAGAACAGCAACAGAACCATCAGGTGCTATTGCAGCCCTTCTGGTTCCGTCTCCCTCTATTTCAGAACCGCTTTGAACACCGCCTCTGTACGTAATCGAAGATCCGTTAAAACTGTATAGATACGCACCTTCATAGCCGTAAGGGTTGTAACTGGCGGTTTCATTGGCCACCGGAGAAACACACCCGAAGTACTGGCTGTTGCCCTGGGATTGTGCCACCATTGTCTCCGTAGCGAAATCGATGATGGAATATCTGTACTGCCCGCTTACCGCGAGGGTATGGTCATTTGAAACTCCGATCCAGAAGGCGGAGTACGTACTCGAGAAGGTTTTAAAATCCCCGGTGCTGAATCTCACAAGCGTACTGGTGTTGCCGCTGGTTGAGATGTAAGCCTTGGAACCATCCTGGTTTACTGCTATCTGTTTTGTCATGCCGGAGGTGTGCCCGGTAACTGCAACGGATGCTTCAATGGTATGTGAAGCTATATCTATCTTATAAAGCGTAACCGGATTCATAGTTGAGAGTGCTGTAATGTACGATCCGTCTCCTGAAAGGGCGACATTATCAATTTCAGGAATGACCACGGTATGATCTGCGTTACCCGTTGAAGTATTAAAGAAGTAAAGAGTGTTGACTCCATCGCCGACAGTCAGATGTGTACCGCCGGATACAGGTTCAAATCCCGAGTATTTAACGGAAAAACGATTGCTTTCACTCCCGAAGCCGTAACTGCAGAGCCATATAGGGAAATCACTTATTGTCAGTTCATGAGTCATGCCGGTCAGATCAATGACTTCGCAGACATTATCCACATCGCAGGCAACAAATGCGTGACCGCCATCCTCACTGATTCGGATAACCCATGGCTGAACCCCGGTCGAGAACGATCCGGCAACAGACCAGTCAGCCAGAGAGAGAATATCAATCCTGTCGGAAAAAGGAAACGCAACAACAGCGTAATCATCCGAACAGGCAATCGCTCCGGGATTACCGTTAACAGAAAAGGTTGTGTCAACAGACATTGAAGAACAGTCAATAACTGTGATATTCTCTGTCATGTAGTTACAGATAAGGATTTTCTGCCCATCATTGCTGAAGGTGATGTCCATGAGGTAGTCCCCCTCGGGAACCACTCCCGGATCAAGATTGGTAACCGTTTCAGCGAAACAGGCGCCCGGCACAGGAATTATCTGATCCGCGGTAATGCCACTGTGAACATCCAGCTGCACCAATTCATCAGCCGGAACACCATACTCGGAAGAACCGCATAGAAGAAGAAAGCAGAATATGACAGCTACAAAACTTATCATGATCGCACCAGCACGTAATCGGAGTACTTCTTTTTAAATATATTCACTGATGAGTCCTTTCCTGTCTCAACTCCTGCATACAGTATCAGATGCCAGTTTTCTGAAATCTTCTGTTTCTTCTCTGACCTGCTGAACAAATTCATTGTCTTCAATTGTTCCGATAGCGGCGTTCATCTCGGCTTCATTCCTGTATGTGGCCTGACGGAAGGGATTATCGAAATCCTTTTTCCTGGATATGTATACCTGATCTCTGATGAATTCCTGAATTTCAACAGCCTTGTCCAGCGCTCTTATCCATTGTTCCTCCGTGGGTTTATCAGTTCCAAGCAATTCGCAGAGTGTAGCAAAAGAATGCTTCTGCTTTTCAAATGGATAAGCTTCCTGAAGAGTATCATATCTGCGGTGGATTTCATCCCAGTTGTCCAGTTCGCCTGATCTGATATCCAGTCTTATCAGAGCAGCATCTTTCCCGGATACTATCTGTCCGCCAAGGTTAACCCACTCGCGTATGCGGTCACAGGTTAACACTTCGCACATTGCTGAGTAATCAGCGTTTTGATGCGTTTTCAGGTATTCCAGCAGGTTCCTGACTGCGTATAAATGGAGCATATCCCCATATGCATGGTAAGCCTTATACGTTTTGAGAATGACTATCTTTCTGTTCGATTTCTCCATCTTCTCGCCAAGGATCTCAAGAGCGTCAACTGTTGCGGAAGATCCGGTAAGAATCTCACGTCCGAAGGTAGCGAGTTCTTCATCGCTCTTATTGTCTCCCGTATCTATCATGCAGCGCAAACCTGCTCTGGCTGTCCATATTTCAAGCAACCTGCGTGCATTGAACATCTCCTCCGCGGTATCCGGCGCAAGATAATCGAATTCGATGTTCTGGATTTTTCTCCTGCGGCCATCGCGAATCTGAAATTTTCCGGAATTCCTCGCAAGGGCATACATATTGTACAACCACCAGAATGCCGGCATGACCTCCAGCTGGTTCATGGCCGTATTGTTGCCGATCAGTGAGAATGGCAGCGGGATATCAAGTTCGGCAGGATAATCAGCTTTTGACAGCAGCACATAAGAAGCAAAACGGCAGGAATGTTTAACGCTCGTGCATAATCCAGGCCAGAATCCCCGGCCTGCCTGTATCTCATTATCGTTCGCTCTGCTGTTGTGATTGGAGCCTATCGTAGCGCCAGCGGCCATATTGCTCTGTCCCATTACAAGAGAGGCGATAAGAAAGGAATTGTTGTGATGCTGTTCGTGTGCCGGAAAAATAAGATTGTTGAGTACTTCACAGCAGGAAACAGTTGAATTGTCTCCCAGGAACGAGTGAATGAGTCTGGCGCCGTACTTCAGGTTTGAGTTATCGCCAAGGATGAACCGTATGGCCATGCACCCGTAGAAAACGTGACATCCAGAACCGATAATTCCATTCACCAATACAACACCTTCTCCGATCATCGTTGGTTCTGATTCCGAAGAGTTGATGGTCAGATTTTTAAGCTTGTTAATGCCTTTGATGTAGCAGTGCGGACCTATACGGACATCCTTGAGAACGAGTGAGTTCCGGATTACGCACTGGTCTCCGACTGTTCCGTAGAAACCACGGCGCGAGTCAAAGCTGTTCTGCGTGATATCCTTCAATTTATCCATCAACACAGTATCGTCCCGGTATTTTGCCCAGAGATAGGCATCCGCGGTAATTATACCGTTAAAAGGCAGTATTCTTCGGCTGCCGGATTCATTTATCAGATTAAGCCATACGCGGACATCTTCAGGTTCACCTTCCTTGATGATCCCATTACCGAATTTTGAATGATTGGTCGTGTGCATCTCATTGATATTGAACAGAACGCAGCTATTTCCGATTATGAAATGCGACAGATACCGGACATCATGAATTGCCGTATCATCTCCTATGTCACAGGAGATTATCACACTGTTCGTAATACCTGCCCGAACCCGCAGATCATGATGCTCGAGAACTATGTTCCGTATATTTCCGATTCGGACAAGTCCGCAGAACTCAGTGTTCCTGACCAGATCTGTATCGAACTGATCTGTAACTGTTATCTCATTCCAGTCACTGCAGGTGTTGCCATTCTGCAGGAGTTTCTCGATTTCATGAGATCGCAGATGCCGCCATCGTCCTTCCTGCGCTGAATTCTGAATATTGCGAAGGTAATATTCATCTTTCCCCGGGGGAATAAACTCGTCGGGGATAAAGCCTTTTCCAATACTGTCTGATGGAAGGATTGAGACTGTACTCATGCTATACGCTCCTTTTATCCGGATGTTAGTAATCAGGTTTATATACCGGATTTTACCGCTGTGGGAAATAACCGATTCACAGTCCAGAGAACCAACCCCGCGAGTTTCCACGGAGACTTTCGAAAACAACTGGTTTATATTATGTAGTAATGTTATCAAACATTTTCATATCATCTGAATGAAATCAATTCAATGAAGGGACACTCCGACATGAAAAAGGTACTCGGTCTGTTCATGCTGGTTTTCGCTGCACAGAATCTTTCCGCCGACCCTTTCGTTTACACACTTGATAATGGCCTGACAGTAGTACTCGAGGAGATGCATTACTCTCCAACAGTAGCGGTCATAACAAGGTACAATGTCGGCGCCCGGTACGAAACGGATGAGATAACGGGAATCAGCCATTTTGTTGAGCACATGATGTTCAACGGCACACAGGATATATCGGGTCTCAGATTCTGGCAGACATCACAGAAGAACGGCGGTCAGGCAAACGGTTTCACAGGTAAAGATTTTACGACATACTACCTCTATTATCCCGCCTCCGCCCTCGAGGAAGCTCTGCTGATAGAAAGCGATAGAATGCGGAACTGTCTCATGGATTCCGCTGGAATAGCGCAGGAGATCGGTGTGGTGATGGATGAATGGCGTCTTTCGCAGGATTCACCTGACAGGATTCTTAATTACGAGGCGAATTCCGTCTTCTATGGTGAACATCCATACAGAAGAACCGTTCTTGGAACGAGCGAAGCCATTGCTTCCTATGACAGGCAGAAAGTTACCGATTACTACAACACCTGGTACCAGCCCGCAAACGCTACACTGACAATAGTCGGGGATTTCGACAAAGATGCTGTAATGGCTCTTGTGGAGGATTACTTCGGAGGAATCCCTTTCGCTGATGTCCCTTCTCTCGATCTGGATGAAAGAGAAACCTTTGAAGGTCCTTTCCATCTGGAGATCGATTTTCCGGCTGAAACCGACAGAGTGCTGTTCTACTTCGACGGCTGCAGTGTAGATGACCCGGATCTTCCCGCGCTCAGTCTGCTTGCGTACTACCTGGGCCGCGGCAGGATTTCCTGGTTCGAAAGAAACCTTGTAACGCCGGGTATCGCGACAATGGCATGGGCTTCCGCCCCCTACGGAATGAACACCTCCCCATTCACCATCTCGGCAGTTCCGGCGGAAGGAGTCCCTCTGGACAGCCTGATAGCTGTTATAGAGG
>JAIOQY010000088.1 GCA_021108435.1 Candidatus Aegiribacteria sp. | reverse complement strand
TGGATTCCGGACGTATCCGATCGTCTTGAAGTGATATCAAACGGAATAGATCTTTCGGAATTCAAGGCAGCAGGAATATTTGAAGGTAAGGAAAAGCTGGTGATATTATCCGTGGGAAGACTCACTGATGCGAAGAATTATCATGCCGCCATTAAAGCATTCTCCATACTTTACCGCAATAGCGAAGCTGATCTGAAATACGTAATAGCCGGGAGCGGGAATCTTGAAAGCGAACTGAAAGAACTTGCTGCTGAACTTGGTGTTTTTTCAAATATTGAATTTCCCGGGGATGTAAAAGATATATCCGCTCTTATGCAGGGGGCTGATATCTTCTTCATGCCTTCCATAAGAGAGGGTTTCGGTATAGCAGCTGTTGAAGCAATGGCTTCGGGGCTTCCAGTAGTGGCTTCTGATATTCCCGGAATAGGTGATGTGGTTGGAAGGGATGGAAGCTGCGGAACTCTGGTGAATCCCCATTCACCCGTGGAGATGGCTGAGGCGCTGTCGAACCTTATTGAAAATCAGGAAACCTCGAGAAGGATGGGTCTGTGCGGTTTGAAAAGAGCCTCTCTTTTCAATATTGAATCTACAATTGACGAGTACCTGAGACTTTACCGCAGTGTTCTTGATGAAAGAAATCGATGAAGCTGATGATGCGGCTGATGAAAAAGGATGATTATTCATCCCTGGTAGATCTCTGGAGCGGTTTCTCAGGAACAACCATGACCGGAGCAGATAGTCAAGAAGGATTCGAGAGATTTCTCGATAGGAACGGTGAGTGCTGTTTCAGCGTACTTTTAAGTGATAGAATTGTCGGTTCTGTTATGGCAGGACACGATTCAAGACGAGGTTATATCTACCATCTGGCAGTTGACGAGTCTCTCCAGGGGAAAGGAACAGGCGCTGCACTTATGAGCGCCGCGGGAAGCGCTCTTCGGAATGCTGGTATCGAAAAGGCTCACCTCTTCATCTATACTGACAATTCCGCAATAAGGTTCTACGAGAAGACAGGATGGCACAGAAGACATGATATCGCTGTAATGAGTAAAGTACTTATTGGCGAGCAATATCTTGGAACAAGAAAAGAGGATTGAGAACCTTTCTTTTTTTTATTCAGACATGCATACTAGATGATATGGAATATTATACTGTGACCAGTGAAAAGGACGTCTGCGAATGATAAATTCAATCGTACTCACCGCTCTGATGCTTCTTCAGCCAGCAATAGAAATTACTGATGTGCAGGACTGTCCAAACGATGCGGGAGACCACCTTCACCTGTACCTATCAATTCCGATTGAAGAAACAGATAATTTTCTTTCATGTGTTATCTACAGGAAACAGGTTGATGAACCGGATGATTACTGGAACCCTATCCTTTCAGAAGCTCTTCCTCTGGAAGGAGGATTTCTGGTCGACGGATACGATCCTGATTTTATCATTGAACCGGGCGTCCGATATATGTTCAGACCGGCTGTTATCACTATGGCGGGAGATACTCTTGTCGGTGAGGTCTTTGTCTCACCCGTAACCTCAAAAGGGGAATTCATCAATACCGATGAAACATCGGTTCTGATAGCGGGATTGCTTTTTATCATATTGATATTCTACTACTTCGGAAAAGCCCGGAGCGGCGCGAAGATGTACCTCAGACCGATAGCCGGCATCGATGCTATTGATGAGGCGATTGGAAGAGCAACCGAGATGGGCAAACCTATACTGTATGTCCCAGGTCTTTCAACCATATCCGATGTTGCTACTATCGCAAGCCTTACCATTCTCGGGAGAGTTGCGAGAAAAGTCGCCGAATACCAGACTTCTTTGATGGTTCCGAACTGTGATCCGATCGTATACACCGTGGCAACAGAATCAGTAAAGCAGGCTTACCTTGAGGCGGGACGTCCTGACGCGTACGATCCGGATTCTGTCTTTTTCCTGACCACAAGCCAGTTTGCGTTTGTCGCGGGTGTTAACGGAATCATGATGAGGGAAAGGCCTGCTACGAATTTCTATCTGGGTATGTTCTGGGCTGAATCACTGCTTCTGGCCGAGACAGGTTCACTTTCCGGAGCTATTCAGATTGCCGGAACAGATGCCGTGACGCAGCTTCCATTCTTCATAACAACCTGTGATTACACTCTTATCGGTGAGGAACTTTATGCAGCCAGCGCATACCTCGGAATGGAGCCCAAACAGCTCGGAGCAGTCAAAGGGCAGGATGCTTGCAAGGCTGTGATCATGGTCCTGATAATACTCGGTCTCATTTTAAGCACTATCTACGCTTTCACAGGTAACGAAAGCTTCATGTTCCTTCGTAACATGTTACTTTCAGGTGGATAGAGTCGAATTGCCGGATCTTCTTGTCCCGCTATTTAATCTCCCTGAAATTGAGAATGTAAAGGGCATCTGGGTAGGGAAGCCGCTCGCTCACCAGTCACCCGGAGTACTCTCGTTCATTAAAGAAAATTTCAGTGAAGGTTGGGAAGCAGAGGCAAAAGTCGGATTATCTTCAGCCCCACCAACAGTACTTATTGCCGCAGAACAGGAAACAGGGAAAATAACAGGCTTTTGCTGCTGGGACTGTACTGCGAAAGGTTTTCTTGGTCCTATAGGTACTCTGGAGATTGTTCGGGGCAGAGGTATAGGCAGAGCACTCGTCCTTTCATGCCTTGGAAGCATGCGGGAAGCTGGTTACGGATACGCAATCATAGGCGATGCCGGTCCCGTGGATTTTTTCAGGAGTATATGCGACGCAAGAGTAATCGAGGGTAGCACACCGGGAATCTACGGAAATCCCCTCAACTAGATCAAATACTGCTTCACAAGTTGAAGAAGTGTGGTACGTCCCTTGCTGGAAGTCGTTTTTTACCAGGTCCAGATGAATTCGAGTGAGGATATGATATCAGAGTCTGTTTCTCCGGAAACATGATCCTGATTTCTGATCCATGTGTTCCTGACTTTCCCGTGAGCCTCCAGGAAATCCAGCGGATACCAGCTCAGGTGCAATTCAGCTCCTGTCGAGTATTCCACGATTCCGGACGGAAATCTCCCGCCTGTCTGTACCGAATCCGGCCAGCCTTCCTGAACGGTACCCTCGCCATGTCTGGTATGATCCAGAGTCACCTCCGTCAGAAGAGGCCAGAGAGCTGGAGTTCCGATTGAGAGGGTGATCCTGTCAGCGTCGGGGCCAAGTTCTGACCCGATGATCGAACCGTCATGCAGGTAGTAGTTACGTGGTTCCCGCTGACTGTAGACGTATCTGTCGATTCTGGTGTATTCAGCCACAGTGCCCAGCTGCAATGACGGCAGGAAGGCTGAAATGCCTGCTGTCCAAGCCAATTTGTTCGGTCTGTTGTGCGTGTTCTCGTACTGAATATCGTCAATAAGCAATTCTCCGTAGGTTTCAACTCCGTTCAAGGGTATCCATGTTGCGTCAAAAGTGAGGAACGCGTTGTCGTCAACACGTTCATTCCATTGAACGGGATACCATGGAATAACAGGATTCATGTATGCGAAATCCAGCCCATTCGCCTTGAAGAGTATTGACTCGCTGAGACCGATTCTAAGATTATGAAGGGGTTTTATATCAAGCCTGTGGGCGGTCAGGTATGTACAGGAATCACTGTTAATAGTTGAAGTGAAACCGGTGAATTCCAGAATGTTCCAGAGGCTGAATCCCACTTTCAGCATATCGAGTGGAGGACTGTTGTCTGAGATAAGCAGCTGAGTGAATCTGCAGGGGCCCCACCTCTGTGGAACCCTTCCAAAACTGATCGAGATCGTTTCGTGATTCCATCTGATGTATCCCCAGTCGACGTACAGATGCCTACCCGGTTCTGCACCCTTATGAAATGGAGTAAAATAATCCGGGGGATTTTCGTCAGAACCTGCCCAGATCGATAATCTCTCATCCATGAAAAGAGATGGAAGGATATCGGCGAAAATTCTTCCCGTTGCTCCGCATCTCGTTTCGAAAGCATCTTCTGAATAGAGGATCTCACCGGCGATTGTTCCCTGTACAGCCATTTTGAAGCCGTTCTCACCGGGTAGATTACCAGGGGGAAGGCTTCTGCTTAGAATATGTTTTCCAATTTTCTCAAATCCTTCTGTGGATATGATTTCTGTAAACAATTCTTCAGCGTCAGTCGCCGGGAAACTGCCCGGCAGTATCTCACCAGTTACAGTTTCGAACATGTATATCCACCAGTTGAGCGGATCCTCAAGGGGAAGTCCTGTCTGCTTTACTGAACCAATCATGAGAACCAGTGAAATTACTGCGGCGGACATAAATTTTCCTTTCTCTCAAGCAGAACCACTGTTTCAATGTGATCCGTTTGAGGAAACATATCAATTGGTTGAACCTTTTGAACAGTCCAGTTTCTCTCAGTGATAATACGAAGATCCCTTGCAAGGGAGAAAGGATTACAGCTCACATAGATTATTTTCCTTGAATTGATTTTTCTGAGGAGCCGCGAGATTCTGATACCAAGCCCTGACCTTGGAGGATCAACTATCACCGTATCCCATGATCTGCCTGACCTTGAAGAATCTGTCAGGAACTGTCTGGCAGGGATTGTTATGAAACTGATTGAATCAATGCCGTTTATCTTCGCCGCTTTTCGTCCTGAAAGAGAGGCGTCGGGATTGATCTCAACAGAAACAACCTTTGCGCCGGATGCTGCGAGGGGGAGTGCAATAGTTCCGGAACCACCGTAGAGGTCAAGAATATTTGTATCGTCATCACATGAGCCAGCAACAGTTGAGATCAGTCTGTCAGCGCAACCGGGATTTACCTGGAAGAACGTTCCAGGTCTGATTGGAAAGATTAAACCTGCTGCCTGTTCTGTGATTTCACAGCCCTCAGGTTCAGTTGCCCATTTACCCGATATTTCCTCCGCTGTAATAACAGAATCGTCTTTTACAAGGCTGGACGGTGCCGGTCCCCCTCTGAATTCAAGCATGGCGCTGCCGGTTCTGTCAGATGCTCGCACTGAGACTCTAGCACAATGGCCAAGACTGACTTTCTGCAGCAGTCTGAATTCCTGTTGTCCTCTACGATTGAGCAGGGGGCATTCACTCACAGGGAAGGGATTACCTCTGAACCTGTGAAGACCCGGCTTACCATCGATCACATCGAATGAGACTCTGTTACGGTATCCGGTTATCTGAGGTGACGGAACTGCATCTTCTATTGTTGAGAAGCTGATTCCAGCTCTGATGAAAGCTTTTTCTATCCAGTTACTTTTCCAGATAAGCTGTTGAGTGTATGATAAATTCTGAAGTGAACATCCTCCGCATTCACCGAAGTATTCACAAAAGGGAGTAACCCTGTGAGGAGATGCCTCAATGACTTCGAGCAGTTCTGCTTCAATTCTGTTCTTCTTCTCTGAGGATATTCTGCATCTGACTGTTTCCCCAGAGAGAGCACCGCGAACGAATACAGTCTTTCTACCTTCTGCTGATGATATTCCGCCGACGCTGTTACCAAGTGCTGTTATTGTAATCTGCAAAACTCACCGGTATAACCACCCGAGAGGATTCTTTGAGAGAATTCTCATTTATTGTTTATATTCAGGATAAAGTTTTTTCATGCATTCAGGACAGATTCCATGACTGAACTGAGTGTCTGAACGCTCTGTTATGTATTTCTCTATCTGTTCCCAGTATCCGGAATC
>JAIOQY010000087.1 GCA_021108435.1 Candidatus Aegiribacteria sp. | reverse complement strand
GCTGTTAAAGTCAGAGCCAGGAAAGAGACAAGTACCCAGTGCAGCCGGAGGAAGAGCAGGAGAACAAGTACGTGGTATCCGGCAAAAACACAATCAGTTAGAGCTGGCCACCTGCTGCTTTCAAGAAGATACTTTCGCCAGAAAACTTCCTCCAGAATCGGATGAACAGTAATATACCATGCAGCGAAAATCCACAACGATATTCCGGACAGACCCAGATTGGAAAGAGATTCAGAAAGAACATCAGGTTGAAGAGAGATAACCGGCCACAGAAGAATAAAGAGGGGTCCATTTCCGAAAAGAAGAAGTAACATTCCGATACCTTCGAAACGTTTCCAGCCTGAGAAAATACCATGCCGGATATCCAATTGTCCGTTGAGAAAGAGAATAAGCAGAATACCTGAATGGTAGAGCAGGATTGCGCACCAGGCGGAATGAAGCAGATAAAGACCTGCTGCGATACTGCCGAATGGCAGGAGGGCGGCAAGAAACCTGAACCTGGTTGGGTCTTTCAATACTCAGCTCTCTCGATCAAGGGTTTCTGTCGAATCAACATTGGGCTAAATCTGATCACGACGCTAGAAATAACATGCTGCGGAGGTGAAGTACCTGCCGGGCCAGGAGCCGAACTCAGAGCGGAATTCTCCGGTTTCACTGCCGGAGGATTTCCCCGCCCCTCTGCTGATTCCGGCGTTCAACGTGATGTTCTCAGTGATGCTGTACTCCCCCACCAGGGTCACATAGGCGGATGGGTCAGTAAGGTTGATAAGTGCCTGCCCGCTGATGTTCAGAAGCGGCATAGGCGTCCAGGTCATACCCGGGGAGAGGTAATGTCTTCCAAGAAGATAGATGCCGCCAGCAGTGTAAGCAGGAGTGCTTATTGTAACATCATAGTTTTCAGGATCGTTCGTTCCCGGAGAGTTGAAATGGTATTCAAGGTAGCCGTACAGAGATGCGTTGAACCAGCTTCTGTCCATTCCCGCTGAAGCGCTCCAGAAAGTCTCTTTTTCCTCAGCATGAGCATCTCCGGAGAAAACCGAGGTCGATACAACCGCCAGTTCAAGCCATCCGATTGCTCCGCCAATCGCTCTGTTCAGGCTTCCCCCCAGCATAAGATTCTCTTTGAAACATGCCGCGAGAAGAACAGCATCGGTCTGGAGCATGTAGAAACGTCCTCTGAGCCAGCCTCCGCTTTTACTGAAATGTGCGTCATTTCCGAATACCCAGCCTGCATCCAGTTCTGACATCATGCCGATGGGGAAAGTTGACCTGATCGCGTCCACGCCGACACGGTACTCCGTATCGATGGTTCCGTACTGAAATGGTGCTATAAAATCGGTCGGACTGATTGATTTTGACACTCCCCAGTAGATAGCCTGCCGTCCCATCGTAAGGCTGGAAAAGGGAAGCCTGAAACGAATGCTGAGCCTGTCCAGGTTCTGCAGGAGGCTGAAGGACTCGGTATCCTTCCATTCGGAAGGGAGTATACGCTGATCGAGGTCGCAAATACGGAAAGGAGAAATACCTTCTGATGAGCCTTCGAAAGCCGGATCGCCTGCAGTCGGACAGATCATGTACGCTAGATTCAGCCTTGTGTTTCCCAGGCGTTGTGAAAGCATCAATCTAAGAGGAACCCGGGACAGAAATCTCAGAGAGGAATCCGCCCCCGGCACATCATCGATGAGATCAATCCCGGGCTTCAATGAACCGGAGATACTGTACGCATGAAGCTGTCCGGAAAAAAGCAGAAGGAGCAGCAGCAGAATAACTGATACGAAAGGTTTCACTCGTATTCTTCCGGGGCGTTGTTTTCGTCCAGTTTGCCGTCCGTGAGAACAACCAGCATTTTTGCTCTCTTCATTACTATCTCGTCGTGGGTTGAGAAGAGAAAGGTCATTCCGGTGTCCTCATTCAGCTGGCGCATCATGTCCAGCAGCGCTCCGCTTGTCTTTGAATCCAGATTTGCGGTTGGTTCATCCGCTATTACCAATGAAGGTTTCGAAACCATTGCCCGTGCTACAGCCACTCTCTGCTGCTGGCCTCCGGAGAGTCTTGAGGGAAGTCTGTGAGCATAGTCAGCGAGGCCGACTTTTTCCAGCATGCTCATAACCCTGCTGTGCCGTTCTTCCTTCGGTACTCCCTGGAGCAGCATAATGTACTCGACATTTTCCTCAACGGTCAGTACAGGGAACAGATTGTATGCCTGGAATATGAAGCCGATGTGATCCCTCCTGAAATCGGAGAGTTCGTTACCGCTCATTTCAGATAGCAGTCTTCCCGAGAGCCATACCTCTCCCTCTGTGGGAGTATCGAGGCCGGTTATTACATTGAGGAAAGTTGTCTTGCCGGAACCGCTTGGCCCGATAATCGCGGTGAATTCTCCTTTTGTCAGTGTATAGTCAATTCCGCGTACTGCTTGAACAGGCACACCTGAGTCATCGTAGGTTTTAATAATACCCTTTGCTTCGATTACTTTCTCATTATTCATACTTTTCTCCGTGTCCTTTACAGGCTTTTTCTCATAGCTTCAGCAGCATTCAGTCTTCCTGCATGGATACCGGGATAGACCCCAGCAGCCGTTGTCAGGAGTAGCGTGAAGAACGGATATATCCAGATACCGTTCCATTTCAGAATCGGATGTATTGCGCTGTCGAATATTACGCCGGAAACCTCTATGCTGCCGAAATCGATACCGGTCTTCGATGTGATCCATATGATTATTAATCCCATGATTGAACCGAGTATCATGCTGATCACTGCAAGCCAGAATGCCTCCAGTATTACCATAACGCTGATCGTACCCGGTCTTGTACCTACGGCCTTCATTACTCCGAATTCGTACATCCGCTCGTAAACTGACATGAAGAGGGAGTTCACAATTCCGAAAACTACAAGGCCGAAAAGGATTACAGCTGTAATAACAATGCTCAGTTTTGTCATATTGAGCATTGCCGTTACCTGTGTGGCAAGTGCTGCCCAGCCCCGGGCTTTGTTTCCGCAGATAGAGAATCTGCTCCAGAAAGGGAGCGATTCGTCCATTCCCAATTCTGAATCCGGAAAGCGAATTGCGATCTCATGAAATCTGCCTTCAAGGCCAAGCATGTTTTCCGCTGTATTGATATTGATAAAAGCGGTATATCTGTCGAGATCATCACTTCCGAAATGGCAGATCCCCGTTACGAAGAACAGATTACTGGATAGTCCGCTGTCCGCTTCCGCGGCGGTGATAACGATCAGGTCTCCAAGACCGGCGTCCAGATCATCCGCGAGCTTATATCCGATTATAAGATCGGTGCTGTCCCCGCTGAAGTAACTGCCGGAATCCACGGCGGCTTCCAGCATTGAAACTGTTGGTTCGGTTTCAGGGTCGATACCTATCATTGTTACCGGTTTCATCTCCATAGTTGATTGGAGAGATGCAGGGGAGATTATCCGGAAGGTAAAGGCATCCACTATCGAATCCGTCCTCAGCATTTGCGTGATTGAATCTGGTTCATTTATGGTCAGAGTTATCCTTCCGGTATCTCTGAAACCGTCCCTGTGTATCTGCGCGTCACCCATCCATGCATTCGTGGTCTGATCTATCATATGCCTGGTCATGCCGACCATCAGGGCATCAGTAAACATCAGAGCTGCCAGTCCGAGACCGACGGCCAGGCCTGTGATTACTGTTCTTCTTCTGTTCTTCCAGATGCTGTGCCAGGCAAATCTTATAAGTCGTCCAAACATGATACTTACACCGTCCTCAGGGCTTTTGCGGGTTTTGTATGTGCGGCATTAAGGGCGGGGATCCAGCTAACTATCGTAGCAGTCAGTATTACGCAGAGGGCCGGTATCCAATAGCAGTCAGGAGATATCGATGCAACCATCTCGCGGAAGACAGTCCCACCGTAATCAAGCGGGGGATCCATTACAATTCCGTGCTTTGAGAGGAGAAGCAGACCAGCCGTACTGATAATGCTTCCGAGCAGAATGCTGATGAAGCCCATTATGTTCGCTTCGAGCATGATCATCCGGACTATGAAGCCTGGTCTGGTCCCCATTGCCTTCATCACTCCGAATTCCCGCCTTCGCTCAAGAACCATCATAAGCACAGTGTTAAGAACTCCCATCGCTGCGACCAGCACGATAATGAAGATCATTACTTCCAGGCTTGATTCATCAGCTTTCATTCCGTTGTAGAACTCTTTCGCGAATACTTTCCAGGAATCCGTCTCCAGATTCCTGCCGCTCAGCTTTCCGGATATTGCTGCGGTGAGGTTATCAACTTCATTGAGACTTGACGACAGGACAGCTATCTCGTGAGCTTCACCCTCCAGTGAGAACAATTTTTGCGCATCCTGCAGCGTGATATAGCTGGTTCTTCTATCAATCTGTGTATTTCCGGTACTTACTATCCCGACCACAACGTATCTCTTGTCCGCTACGGCTCCGTTCGCTGCCTGGGAGAGGAGTATCAGCGAGTCACCAGCGGATGCTTCAAGTGTTATCGCAAGTTCTTTTCCCAGAAGGATCTGACCCGTAGAGGATAGAGAGGTGTCAGCATCGGATGAAGTGAGCATTTCGCCCTCTATGATCTGATCTGAGAACCCGGTCGCTTCCTGCTCCCTTGCAGGGTCTATACCGATCACTGATGCTGCGGCTGAACTGGAGTAGACGTTACTCGTATGTCCTGCCGGTTTAAGTGCGAGAAGAGCCCCCGTATATATCCGCGGCGCCCATGAGCGAACGTCAGGGATAGAATCCAGAATTAAGCCAACCTGCTCGAAATCATCGATAGTACTGTATATTGATGGGTCCGCAAGATAGCCTTCATGGTGAATCTGTATCTGTCCGGTTCTGCTGTTTGTGAAGAAAAGAATAATACTGTTGTACGATCCGCTCATCCATCCTATCGAAAGCGAGGAAAGCACGAACCCTCCGGTCATGGTCATAAGCGTAAGAACAGTCCTTCTTTTCTGACGGAAGATGTTTCTCCATGCAAGCTTCTCCAGCATTTTACGGATTTCCTCCGGTTTGAAGGTTGCTCAGAGTAAAGATGTCGGAATCGACACCCTGATTGAATTCCGCATGCGACCAGGTGATAGTCGTGCTCTGTCCCTCTTTGTTGGTGGGGACTACTTCCATCGTCGCGGGGATAGTTCTGCCTCCCATATCCTGGATATCGGAAAACGTCACACACTTTATCTCATTCCCGTGCTGGTCGTAGTAGTGTTCCCAGAGCGGGATATTGTCGTCCTCTCGCACTGCGCAGATAATGCTTGACCATACAACCGCTGTGGAAGGTTTTGGAACAAGCCTGATATACAGAACACCGTCTTCCGACGTTCCTGTAAGAGCTGTATCAGCAGTGTATTCGAAAGTGTAGTCATCTGTGTATGTAATTTCTTTTACGATATCGTTGTTGGTGATGTCTGAGCCCATCCAGGATCCCGTCATCATGGATGGCGGGACTCGAACGGTACTGTTCGTGTTGGGAAGGTAGTTCCACATTTCTGTTCCGATACGGAGGGTAGCCATCCCGGCTTCCCTTGCCGGGGAAAGTATGCTGATGAACGTCTTGTCGGATCCCTCTGACCACGCCTTCATTGTGAGAGTTCTTTCCCAGTGAGGGGTAACTATGTGCATGGACATCTCCGCAAAACTGTCATTGCTCCTGTAGAGTTGGTCCAGAGCTGCGATGACATCATCAATATCAGGCTGGCACCAGGCAACAGTGCTTGAAAGGAGCATTACGAGTGATGCTGTGAGTATCAGTCCGTGTTTCATCTAATTACTTCCTTCCGGTAATCAGCTACTTTGAGGTCATCCAAACATGAATGTAATTATAACTTAATGTATTCATATTACATGTCAAAACTAAGCCATACAGACCGGGATTAAGAGAAAACGATTATATTGCGCCTCTGAATGCAGAGTTATGAAAATAGAAGACATTGGAAAGTATTCTGATGAATAGTGATCGCAGGCGCCCCGATTCCTACAGGGAAATCATTGCTGTTTCTTTCCCAATCATAGCCGGGATGGCCGGCAGAACTATCATGATGTTCTGCGACAGGCTGTTTCTCGCTCAGCACAGTCAGCTTGAGCTTCAAGCTGCTCTGCCGGCGGGAATTCTCAGTTTTACACTTCTTTGCATTTTTTACGGGACCGCCGGGTATTCAAGCACGTTTGTAGCTCAATATTTCGGAGCAGATGACAGGGATGGATGCTCAAAAGCATTTGCCCAGGGATTGTTTCTGACAATGTTCTGTGCTCCATTTCTTGCTGCTCTGGCCATTCCGGGAAGTTTTCTTCTGGACCTGTCTCAGCATGCTCCTGAAATTCTTGCACTTGAAAAAACTTACTTCAGAATTCTGATGTTCTCTGCAGCGGGACCAGTGTTCACTGTAGCCGCGGCCGCATTCTGGAACGGACGGGGGAAGACAGTTCCCGCCATGCTGGCCGTGCTTGCCGGTGCAGGGCTGAACATCCTTCTGGATTATCTCATGATATTCGGCAAGATGGGTTTTCCCGAGATGGGGATAAAGGGAGCCGCAATAGCCACAGCCATTTCATCGTTTGTACCCGGTACTATTCTCACAGTGGCTGCCTTCACAGGTAAAACAGCTCGTTTGTATAGAACCAGGAAGAATTTCAGATTCTCCCGTGAGCTAACAGAAAGAATTCTCAGGTTCGGCTTTCCTTCAGGTCTTCAGATCTTCATGGATGTAGGCAGTTTTACAGTTTTTGTTTTCATTGCAGGGCGATTGGGGGCATTGGATTTCACTGCGAACAATCTTGCCTTCAGTGTGTACAATCTGGCATTCAATCCGCTTCTGGGGTTCAGTTTTGCTACAACGGTAATAATTGGAAGATGCATCGGTATGGGTAACACCAGGATGGCAGTCAGGGCCACAAGAAGGACTTTTCTCCTTTCACTGTACTATTTCATTCCCCTTGCCGCTACTTTCGTATTGTTCCCTGGGTTCTACACACGCCTATTTTTCAGTCCGGATTCCGCTTTTACAATAGAAGAGCTTTCAGCAACCACAGCGAAGCTCCTTGCTATTTTGGCGGCCTGGGGGGTATTTGACGCGGTGAACCTTATGTTCAGCGGTGCGCTCAGGGGAGCGGGTGATACGAAGTTCGTCGTATGGATTTCAAGTCTGTTTGCCTGGCTCTTATGGATTCCGGGAGTTATCTACCTGTACTCGGTTCGGAACGCAGGCATTGTCGAACTTTGGGCATTCACAAGCATCTATGTAGCGATCATCAGCGTGATCTTCTTCTTCCGCTTCCGATCAGGAAAATGGAAGAGCATCGATCTCCTGGGGAGATCAAATAAACCTGTAACTGGATGAATCAGGGAACCTTTGCTATTATGCTCATTTAGAACTATCCATTTGGAGGATAATGATCCAAGGAATACCGTACAGACTCAGGTACAGCCGGCGAGCAAAAAGATTGAGTCTTCAGGTTGTGCCCGGAGAAGTGAGGGTCACGGCTCCTCCGGGAGCAAGTATTTCTGTTATCGATCAGTTTGTCCGTAGCCGCACTCAATGGCTTACGGAGAAACTTGCATGTTTCTCATCGATTGCGCCTCCCGCTGTTCCCGCAGAATTCACTGATGGTTCCGAAGTATCTGTTTTCGGAGAGAAGAGTGTTCTTCATCTGTCTGAAGCCGCATCAGAGGTAGAAAAACTCATTCAGCGCAATCGCGTCCTGTACGTATATCTGCTCAGAGGCTCAGATTTAACCCTGACCGTGAGGAAGTGGCTTGATGAATTACTCCTCAGTCATGTAAAAGGTGTCGCCGATGAGTATTCTCATCTCGGACTTATCCCCTCCAGAATCAGGCTGGGTAAAGCACGTACCCGCTGGGGAAGCTGCAGCCCACGAGGAGTGATTATGATAAACAGGAGACTGGTTCATGCTCCATTGAAAGTAGTAGGGTATGTTGTGGTCCACGAACTGGCTCATCTGCGGAACGGAAACCATTCAAAGAAATTCTGGGAGGTTGTGGAAAGTATTCTGGGTGATGTGAAAGAGGAGAAGCAGTGGCTCAGGCTGCAGGGAGCCTATCTGCTTGAAGAAGAGTAAATTTATACTGAAACAGGTATACTGTCCCCGGATATCCCGGTTCTTGACCGCGTGTTACTGAAGTTGGTAGTGTAAAACATAGGAACTTGAAGAAATTCACACAATCATTGTTATATGACAGGTAAGGAGATTGATCGATGGAACAGCAAGCTGTAGCCAGGAGAAATATTAAAGAGGATCTCCTTCGCGGTGCCTTTATGCTTTTGTTCTTTGTGGCAGCGCGATGTGTAGCCGTTCTTGTATCTGTAATAGCCCTGTTCCAGTTCCTATCCGTTCTGATTGCGAGTAAGCCAAACGATAACGTCAAGCATTTTGCCGGGAATCTGAGCCTATATGCTGCTGAAATCATTCAGTTCTTATCCTACAACACGGACAGGAAACCCTGGCCATATTCGAAATGGCCAGAGGAAAGACCGTCAGCTCCGGAACCCACAGTGGAATCGGGTGAATAACAAGCACGACCGTTGGTCTGAAGGGAGAAAGTACGATGCGGGATAAGGTCAAAGAGATCCTTTCGAATGCGGAGTCGAAACAGATCGTTCATGAAGCCTTCTCCGGAGGTTGCTTCAACAAATGCTGGGGGTTGATCGAGAAAACGGACAGATCGCTTGAAGATGTGGAAGATATGCTTCTTCTCGCACAGGCATCCCTGTGGCACTGGAAGCAGCGCAGCGACTGCAAGCCGATGAACCTGTCAGTTGCATACTGGCAGCTGTCAAGAGTATATGCCCTTGCCGGATATTACGATCAAGCTCGGAAGTTCGGGGGAAAGTGTCTCAAGGTCAGCAGGGATAACAATCTTCCCCCGTTCTACGTTGGTTACGCATACGAGGCGCTGGCACGAACTGAAGTTCTGAACAAGGACTTCAAAGCTGCCGGAAGCTTCCTTGAGAAGGCTGAGAAGGAGTTTGAAGGCGTAACGGACAAGGATGAAAAAGAATTCCTGGGGACCGATATTGCTGAACTGAGGAACGATATACCGGATTAGGTCAGGAGATCTGTCCAGGCTTCGATAAGATCATCGGTGTATCGATCTACTGAGAAGTCTTTGAGTACTTTTTCTCTTCCACGGGAAGCAAGAGCATTTGCCAGACCGGGATCAGCGAGGAGCTTCTCAATCGCGTCCGCAAGTTCTTCATGATCTCCCGGTGTTGTAAGCAGACCGTTTACACCATCTTCGATCAGCTCTGGTATACCTGTAAGTCTTGTGGAAATTGCAGGGACACCGATTCCCATTGCTTCCATGAGCGCAACCGGAATCCCGTCCATATCTCCATTCGGAGCTTCTACGGATGGAAGCACAAAGAGGGTAGAGGTTGAAACCGCTTTCAGTACTTCATTTGACGGTATCAGACCCTTGAATTCCACGACTCCATCAAGTTTGTATTCACTGACAGCTTTCCTGAAATACTCCAGCCTGTCTCCCGATTGGTCGGTTCCGGCAACAACACACTTGAAACTGATGTTTCTCATTTGGAGTGTTCTGCAGGCTTGAAGAAGCACTTCCACACCTTTCTTGGGTACGAGTCCACTTGCGACGCACATAACAGTCGGTATTTCTGAACTGGATTCTCCTCGAGGAGGAAGGGACTTCGGCTCAAGACCAAGATGGGTAACTTTTAGATTAGCATCCGCAAAATCTCCAAAACGATTCATGAGGAATACTCTGTTGAAATGTGAAATGGTGAATACTGTCTGCGCGTTCTTCAGAAGTTCAGCAAGTCTTTCATGGCTCTCAGGCACATAAATGTCATGAGCGTGGGTTGTAATGGAAAAAGGGATATCCAGAAATGCTCCCGCCCACATCGCTATATGTGCTGCGTCCTTCGCGAAGTGAGCATGAAGCAGGTCCGGTTTATAATCACCAAACGCATTCCGGGCATATGCCGCCCCCGCGAGAAAGTATCTGAATGTACCGGATAGAATGGCTTTACAAGCATAGTGCGTGAACCTTATCGGCATCCTCAGAAAAAGCGGAAAAACCCTTGGTATTGATTCCTTTGCAAGCGGCAGGAGCGGAAGCCTGCACCAGTGCAGCGGCAGATCCCTCGAAATGAGAATATTCCTGTGCGTTATTCCATCCTCCGGCAGGACTTTGTCCCAGAGATTGGAGTCAGGAGAGCTGGGAGGCAGATGGATGCTTATTGTACAATCCTTTTCAGCGAGAGCTGCTATCTCCCTTGCAACATACGTAGGCAGAAAATCAAGCAGATATGTAATGTTCATATTTCCATTCCCTGATCTCCGGAGACTATTCTATCCAGAAATGCACCGAATCGCTTCATGATGTTTCTGGCGTTGAATATCTCCTCCATAGCTTCGTGTTTGCGTAATCCGTGAAGATCGCCTTTTTTCCAGTTATTGAAAACCTCATCCAGAGTTTCCGCGAATCCTTCAGGCGTGGGTTTCGCGATGTAACCCGCTTCCAGAGTCCGCACGTAGTTCGTCATGTCACCTTCAGGCGCGATCGCGAGTATCGGTTTGCCGGTTCTGAGGTATTCAGCAAGTTTGGATGAGTTCTTGAGTTCTGCGCCGGGAATATCGCCGAGGCTTGCCAGAAGAACATCCGATTCCATCTGGCAGCGGGGTATATCACTGAATGGAACAGTATCGATCAATTCAAGGTTGGAAGAAAGCTCAATCGTCTTCAGAAGATCGTAATATTCAGATTCCTGTTTACCTATAAGCCTGACTTTAACCTGAGCATCATGATGCCTGTCAAGGAAGAGCCGCAGCCCCCTGTAAATATTCGAGGGTGACTGCCCGCCGAAAAAGTTGCCGGTACAGGTTATGAGAAGAAAATCCCGTTCGGCAGGATTGTCCTTTTCAGGAAGTTTCTGTTCGGGATCGTACCCGTTTTCAATAACCTGCGTCGGAGGGCAGGCGGTTCCATAGGTATCTTTAAAATATCCAATTGAGCCGTTCGTTGTCGCGGCGATACCATCCGCGTGCTCGACGATGTATCTCTCAAGCATTGTTTCGATACGCCGGTTAAGTCTGTTTGGCCAAGAAACATTGGAATCGTTAAGCCACAGATCTCCAAAGAATGGAACCAGCGGAATTCCCGCTATCCGCGCAATAATCTCTCCTATGATATGCATCGAGTGATGAGGGCCGAATGAAACTATTACTTCAGCCTTCTTCTCCTCCACAAGACGTAATCCTGCGGGTACGGCAAAAGGAAGCCAGGTAATCAGCCTGTCCGGAACGAGTACATAATCCCGAAGGAATTTCAACAGAGAATTATCGTCTGCCTTTTTCTGTATAGGTGTCGGCTCCGTTTCCGAACGGCTTCTGCGAGATGTTCCGGAAATGCGGGTTCGGAGCTTTCCGGCTATCCGGGTGAGATCGGGATGGTATACTCTTGTAACATCGAGATATTCCGGGAGCATGTCTTCAAGTGTAGTATCGAATGGCAGTCCTCTTGGATTACTGACTGTTATAGGCACCATTTCCCAGCCCGCTTCGGGCATATATCTGGAAACGTTCAAGATTACAGGAGTGGCACCGCTGGTAAGGGGTGGAAAGCTGCTTGCAAGGAACAGAAATCTCTTCACACAGACAACTCCATACGAATTCTGCAGCCAGCAGTTTCTTCTGCAAGTTTAACAAATTCCCGTTCGTTATCCTCCCATGTAAAAAGCTTCTCAGCAGCATTGCGCGCAGCAGTGGACATTTTTTCTCTTAATATTGTGCTGTCAATCAATTCTCTCAGGTACTTCGCGCACTCCTTCTCATTCCCGGGAGGTATAAGATACCCGTTAACACCGTGGGTTATCAGTTCGGGAACAGCGCCGGCGTTTGCAGCCACAACAGGCAGACCGGCCCACAAGGCTTCAACGACTGCGCTCCCGAATCCTTCCCAGTGTGACATATTCGCAAGAACGTGACTCTTATTATACAGTTTAGCCAGATCATTCTGAGAAATGTTACTCATGAAAGTAACCTTTCCACGGAGCGAGTCTCTTTCCGCTTCACTTCGAACCGCTTCTGCATAACCGGGATCAACTGTCTCATCTCCCAGTATCAGCAGATGAAAATCCATGTTTCCCAACCCGGCGCATGCCTTCAAAAGAGTAAGCTGATCCTTTCTGGGACAGATGGCGCCCACAGAAAGAATGCACACCGGCTCCTTCGGCCTGCTGTCAGGATCAAGCTCAAACCTATCGAAACCGGGCTGAATAATGCAGAGCCTTTCCTCTGGTATTCCGAGAGAAACAACATCATTTGAGGTACTCAGACTGTTTACCCATATCTTTTCTCCGCAGGAAAGAAACCAGCGGACAATACTTTTTCTGGCGCTGGAAACATCGCCGGATCTGTCATGCCACACCAGATGATGGACCATGTACAGAACCGGGTATTTCCGAACAGAAATGAGCAGTCTGAGGGGAACCATGAAACTGTAACTCTTACTGATCACTATCAGGTCGGGCTTGTACTTCAACACCCGTCTGAGCAAATGAAAGGATGTCCGGATCCTCAAACCTCTGATCTTCTCAGGTATTGTAGTGAAATGCACCACATCAACTTCATGTCCTGCCTGGCGCAGCGCTTCAGCCATTCTGAAATTGAAATAATACCCGCCGCTACTGTAATCTTTCAGCCCCAGCATAACAAAGGAAATTCTCACATTATCTCTTTCTATTAACTTCCGTTTTACCTGAGAGTGACTGTAGAATATAGCCAGACATTGGATTTAAGTCACTCTACTTTCCCGCATTACGTCTGAACGTCACAACAGACCGGTCAACAATTATGTTCGGCAGGTGACATGCTTTGACCGGCCGGGAATCTGTCACGAAGATTGTCTGCACAGCGGTGGAGAACTGCCTGTTCGGAGATGTAGAAACTCTATACTGACAGCGACATGTACAGATCAACGAGTTTCTTTTCCTCAACAGGCCAGTTGTATTTTTCAAGCGAAGCATTTCTTCCCTGAATTCCCATTTGCCGCATCTCATCCGGTGAACGAGTCAGTGTTCTTATTCCATTCGCGATCGCTTCTGCATTGGCGGAATCAACCAGTATTCCGCAGCTGTGTTTATTGATTATCCGTGCCATTTCGGGGAAGTCAGCGGCGATTACGGGCAAACCCGCCATCATGTATTCGTACAGCTTGTTAGGCAGGGAATAGTAATGGTTAAGGCAGGTATTCTCAAAAAGGATCAGTCCGGCATCTGCTGACACAGTTATTTCGGGAAGAATTTCAGAAGGAACAGGAGGAAGAAGGAAGACACTGTTCTTCAGATTCATTTCGCTGTGCATCCTATGCAGCGTTCCCTGCCAGACATCATGACCAATAATGACAATAGCAATATCTTCGTCCCTGAGGATGGAAGCGGCTTCCAGCAATTTGTCCAGTCCTCTCTCAGGGCAGATGACTCCCTGGTAGAGTATGACAGGAACATCAGTCGGAATACCAAGTCTATTCCGGAGGTAGGAACTCTCCGGCAGGTTCATGATTGGAGCAGTACTGTTTTCTATTATAACCAGTCTGCTGATTGAAGGATACATATTTTTCATTACCTCACCCCTGGAAGGTGTTACCGCGATTACGGCATCCGTCTTCGGAATGAGTTTTCTTTCAGTGATCCTGTAACGTAACTTGTTGAGAGCCGATGTAGCGATGAAATATCTTGAGGATTCAAGCCATAGTTCATGAGAATCGTAAACAAGTTTTGCTCCAAGTTTTCCGGCAGCCCGTTCGCAAATTAACAGAGTATCCAGATCATTAGCGTGAAATATATCAGCACCGGTCGAAAGCGCTGCCCTGTAGAGTCTGTATTCCCACGGAACATTTCTTTTCAGGTCAGTCAGAAATCTTCTGAAGCGATTTCGGCGAAGGAATCTGATGATCCTGCTTTTCAGAGAGTTATCATCCTCTGCAGATGAGCCTATCACCTTTTCTCGAAGTGCATTTCGGTGAGTAGAATCCTTTTGAGGTCTGAGTATACGAATATTTTTCCAGGTTTCCTCAAAAGGACAACCATCCTCTGCCTGGGCAATGATGGTGACAATAAAGCCTGCTTCTGTAAGACTGATTGCTTCCTTTTTAACTCTCGCGTCATTCCAGAGCTGGTTTTTGACCACCATGCATACTTTGATAGATTTCACAAAGACTCCTGATTCATTAACTGGTCTGGCTGTAGTATGTTTAAAATCCGGGCGACAGTATACTTAAAAGGAACGGATTACTCAAGAATAGAAGTTTTCGGAATGATACAGGTAGAGAATTGATCGAATGGATGAAGACCGCTGCAGGGGGGTGAAAGAAGTGAATAGACTGTGCGTGATGAAATTCGGGGGAACCTGTCTTGCCTCCGGGGAGGACAGAAAGATATCCCTGCGGCATTGTACCCGGCAACTGAAAAAGCATGATAAACTCATTGTAGTTGTGTCTGCAATGGGAAGAAAGGGTGATCCCTATTCTACCGATACCCTTCTTGAAATGGTCTCTTCTCCATCAAAACCGGAGAAAGCCTGTCTTATGGCTACCGGTGAAGTAATCTCCGCTACCGTTATGGCTGATATGCTCAGATTTGAAGGAGTATCAGCGAGGGCAGTAACCGGCTGGAACGCAGGCATTCGAACGGATGGGAGAAATTGTGATTCAAAATTGGAGTCGATTGACAGGGAAGTACTCCAGACAGCTCTCGAGGAGCACGACTGTATTGTCGTTGCCGGTTTTCAGGGAATGGGAAGTAACGGAATGGTTTCAACTCTTGGCAGGGGAGGAAGCGATATAACCGCGATAGCGCTGGCCGCAGCTCTTGATGCTGACGAAGTGCTGCTGTACAAGAAAATAGAATCAGTGTTCACGGCAGATCCGGATATAGTTTCCGGAGTCATAAGTGTGGAAAGAATCAGTTATGAAGATTTGAGTCAGCTTGGCTGGCAGGGAGCGGAGGTTGTACATCCCAGAGCTTCGGAGATCGCCGGAAAAGCGGGAGTGAAGATTAATATCATGTCTCATTCCACCGGTAAGCGAGTCACAGAGATAGAACCATTTGTCATTCATAGTGGAAAGTACATTACAGGTGTCGCATCCGGTCCTGACGTGACACAGTATAGAATCAGAAAAATCGATGAAGCAACTCTGCATGGATTTTACTCGAAAGCATTCAGGCTCGTGGCGGAAGCTTCCGTTTCAATGGACATGTTCAGTGTATTCGGCTCCATAGCGATGTTTACGGTTCTCTGTGAGGAGAGTGGAACGGTATCTGAAGTTCTGAGTAAAAACATGATCGAGTTTGAAACGGTTTCCCCCTGTTCGAAAGTATCGATAGTCGGCGCGGGGATGCATGGAATTAAAGGAGTTATGGCAAGGTTTTCCTCCGCGCTGGATCAGGCCGGCATCGATATGCTTCAGACAGTTGATTCTCATGCAACCATTTCCGCACTTGTTATGCTGGATCAGAGAGACTGTGCGCTCAGGGCTCTTCATAGAGAGTTTCTGGAAGAATGACTCTTCTGACAGTAATAATTCTTGCTGTTATTCAGGGAATTACGGAATTCCTGCCTGTTTCCAGTTCAGGGCATCTTGCCCTTGCCGGGACAGTCATGAATGTTCCGGCCGGAGATATTATCTTTGAGGTAGTTGTTCATGTCGGAACACTTATGGCGGTTCTTGCCGTTTACTGGAAAGATCTTGTCGGCCTTGTTTCAGGGGTTTTCAGGAAACAGAAGGAATCCCTTGCTCTCGCAGGTCTGCTCGTTCTGGGATCGATACCGGCGGCAGTAGCCGGATTCCTGCTGGCAGATTCAGTCGAGCAACTTTTTGACAGGCCGGTAGTAGTTTCCATTATGCTTATTGTTACGGGTTGTATTCTGTTCTCAACAAGATCTGCATTCGCGAAGCTTGGCAGAAGAGAAAACCCTTCGATTGCCGGCAGTCTTCTGATCGGGCTTGCGCAGGCGATTGCCCTTCTCCCAGGGATTTCCCGTTCCGGTATTACCATTTCAACAGGACTGTTTGCCGGTATCAGAAAGGAAAAGGCAGCACGGTTTTCCTTCCTTCTTTCCATACCGGCGATTGCTGGCGCTGCTGTACTGAAGCTGGGTGATCTGGGGAAAAGTGGAATAGAACTGCCTCTGATGATTGTTGGTCTGGTGGTTTCAGCTGTTACCGGATATCTTGCGCTGAGACTTTTACTCTCATTTTTATCCAGAGGAAAATTCTCAATATTTGCCTGGTATTGCTGGGCGCTTGGATTATCCGGTCTGATAATTTCGATAGCAGGAGGCTGAGTTGCAGATAATTTTGCTTTCCTTTCTGATCATCGGAAACATAGCAGGATGGCAGGAGGAATTCTCATCCGGTGAATGGGAAAGCTCCCGTGACCACGCTCTCCTTTCTGTGGAAGCAGATTCCTCTGATTCGGATTCGTGGGCTGCACTCTCTTTTTCAGAAGCTGTTATCGGAAACATCCCGGAAGCCATGGAGTTTGCTGAAAACGCGCTTGATCTGGATTCCCTTTCAGGGATGGCATGGGCAGCGCTGGGCAGATCCATTATCCTGGACGATGTTGAACTGGCTTTGCACAGCTATGAAAAATCGCTGGATCTCGATTCAACCTTTATCCCTGGTATTGTTGGAAAGGCTCATTGCCTGGTTCTTCTTGAAGAGTATGAAGAAGCCTCCATAGAATTGAACAGAGCTATGGACATGGATTCATCCTGGATATCTCTCTGGCTTGAGACCGCGACTGTTCTTGAATATCAGCTTGAATATGAGAAGGCGTTCAATTGTCTGACTGATGCACTGGAAATGTGGCCGGACAACCGTTTGCTCCTGCTTGAAGTGGGCTGGCTGATGGAAATGGAAAGCAGATATGAGTCCGCGGAAGAAACATATAGAAGAATATCAGAACTTTATCCTGATGATATAGAAGCTCTTCTGAATCTGGGACTTCTTTTTGAAGAACAGGAGCGCTTCGGCTTTGCCCTGAAGGCGTACAGGGACCTTCTTGTACGGGATCCCGAGGATTACTGGTGTGCGGGTGAGATCGGTCTGTGTCTGGAAATGGTTGGAAATCTCGATGGTGCCATTCAGAGCTACATGGATGGAATCGATATAAACCCGGACTACATATTCGCTATGTACAGACTGGGTTCGATATTCGAGAGTATCGGAAATATTGATGAAGCCATTCAATGGTACATTGCCTGTGTTAAATCTGACCCACATCACATTGAAGCCTGGATTGATCTGGGACTCCTTTACGAGAATCTGGGAAGATACAGTGCTGCAGAAACGGCATACCGTTCTGTTCTTGAAGTTGATTCTTCGAATACCTGGACATGGGGAGAACTCGGGATAGTACTTGAGAATCTTGGAAGACCTGAGGAAGCCGGCGAAGCGTACGAAAACGGAATAAAGACAGATTCAGAATACCTCTGGGCATGGGAACAAAGGGGGCTTCTCTTCGAGGAGAGTGGAGATCTTGAGTCTGCGGCAGAGTGGTTTCAGCTGGCGATAGATACCACAGAGCCCGGAGCGTGGCTTCTTGGTGAGCTTGGGTTTGTTCTGGAACAGCTTGAGGATACGGATAGTGCCATCGTGTGTTATAGAAATGCCATTTTAGTTGATACAACGTATCTGTTCGGATTTCAACGCCTTGCACCGCTTGAGGCGGAATCAGGTAACGCTGAAGAAGCAATTAGATTATGGGACAGGTTCCTGCAAGCAGGAGGCAGTGAGAGCACTGCCTTGTGTGAAAGAATTCTTCTCTTTGAGAGCCAGGGGAGTTTTGATGATGCTGACAGTGTGATGAATGTTCTGGCCGATCAATATCCGTCCGCATGGATTGATCTTGCCTGGTCATATACAATTGTCTCTCCGGAAAAAGCCCTCCTGCTGGCTCGAAGAGCGTCCGAAACAGGTTTCGATGGCGATTCCGGATTATGGTCTTCTCTGGCCGGGCTCTACAGCAGCCTTGATGAACATTCTGCCGCTGAATCCTGTTTTGTGATTGCATCGGAACAGGATCCGGATAATCCGGATATCTGGATAGACTGGGGTTACTACCTGTTTGATTCAGGCCAGGAAGAAGCAGCTGCTGAGAAATACGAGAAGGTCATTGAGCTTGACAGCCTTTCTTTCAGCGGCTGGAGCGGTCTTGGAGAGGCATATCTTTTTGCTGATCAATATGATGAAGCTATAGCAGCGCTTGAAAGATCTCAGGAACTGGATCCGGAATCTCCATGGATATACTCGTACCTGGGGCTGGCGTTCGAGCAGAAAGGATATTCAGATAAGGCGCTGGACTACTATTTCCAGGCTTTGAGTATATCGCCGGGATATGATTATGCCGAAACAAGAGTAAGATCCATTACCGATACCGGATTTGATCCGGAATGGAACAGAAGGGAATCCGGGCGTTTCAATGTTACGATTTCTGCTGATGTACGGATTGATAATGGCAATGTGCGTGAAAGAAACTACTCCGTCAGCAGTCTGATATCTTGCGAGTACGATTCCAGGGGAAGTTCTGTTTCTCTTGAGGCGGATTATAGTTTTATTGAGACGTCAAAGGAATATGCGAATGATTATTCCTGGTCGATGCTGTCTTTTTCCGTTGACCGTATTCTGTCAGATTACTTCTCGGTCAAAGCAAACAGCAAATGGGACAGGCAGCCGGGAACAGTCAGGCCATGGCAGATAAGCTCATACCTGTCTTTTGACTATACAAGGTGGGTAACTGACTGGTTATGGATATCTCCAGGACTTGGAATCGGGCAGGTGAATACTCACTGGGCATCAGGCCTGGAGGATGAGAGGACTGACAGGACGACTTTGTACGGTTCTCTGGCATTCTGGATCAGCGGACAGGATTCCCGCTGGCCGACTCTCTGGCTGTGGGGTGATTTCTACCAGCCACCAGGCAGTATTGAGAATACATTGATGAACGGTCTGGCGGAAGTGACATTCGATATGTGGGATCCACTTTCACTCACGGTAGGGTATAGTGTCGATTATACAAGAACACCTGCTTACAGATACTGGGATAAATACAATACCGAGTTCTACTCTCGACTGAATCTAAGGATTTTCTGATGTTCGGAATGATACTGCTTGGCGTTCTGACACTGATGTCACCGGACCTCAAGTTGTGGTATTCGCAATGCTCTCAGGGCAACTGGCATAACGCTTCAGAAGAGGCAGCTTCACTTCTCAGCGCTGATTCCAGCAATACGGAAGCCATGTCAGCCTTTTTGATATCAGGAACACTTGACGGAGTTTCGGAGATCGATCTTATGAACGTCGAAGCAGCCATTCCATATGATTCACTATCCGCCCTTTTCTGGGCGGCTACCGGATTGGCGTTAATGGAAAACCGATCATCCTCTTTGGAACTGGCGGAGGATGCGTTTCATAAATCAATACAGCTGGATTCAACCGGTATTTTCGGCTGGTATCTTTTAGGTCATTTACGTGAAAAGCAAAGTGATACGCTCACAGCACTGAATTGCTATGCCAGAGCGGCAGAACTCGATTCAAGTTTCCTTCCAGCGCGGCTGCAGCTTGGACGCCTGTTTCGGGATACCGGAAGACAGAACAAAGCTCTTGATGAATTCCGGAAAATAATGAATACAGAAACTGCGTCCGGAGTGCTGGCGCTTGCCGAATACCTTCTTCTGGCGGATGAAACCGGATCAGAAATCAGATCAGACAGTCTGGAGAAAAGGCTTCTTCAGGCAAATCCCGGAGCATATATAGTTCTTGCATGCGATCAGTGTTCTATAAGACCTGAACTCGCGCTGGCTGCTGCGGTAAGGGCGGAGAGTACCCTTACAGATGATGATCTTCTGAAAGATATTGCAGAAACCTATTTGTATCTTGAAGAATATTCTTCTGCTGTTTCAGCTTCCGGCAAGGCTCTGGCTGCTTCAATTGACAGTATGGAAATTCTGGGAATACTTGGAGAGGCGCTGTTTAAGCAGGATAATCTGAACGAGTCGGAGGAAGTATTTCTTGCTCTGCTGAATCTGGATTCCTTTTCAATTGATGCCTTGAACTTCCTTGGAAATATCGCGGAGCAGGAAGCGAGAACTGTGGAGGCGGTTAATTACTTCCTGCGGACTCTGGAGCTTGACCCTTTCAATATCTATGCAAGAGATCATCTTAAGATAATCGCGGGAGATTCTTACGATCCGAATGTAATAGCGGAAACACTTAAGGGATTCAGTGCTTCCGCATCGGTTGATCTGTCAATTGAAAAAGGTTCCCAGTCTTTCCTTGAATGCGGTGGCAGCACATCACTCTCCTACCGTTTTGACAGAAGAGGCTCCTCGATTAACGCCGGGTTTGGAGGAAGAACAATAAACTGGGAAGAGATCCGGGGTCTTCGGATCGATACACTGAACACAGAGACAGGATGGGCTTCTATCGAGTTTGATTATTGGCTGAGTGATAACTACTATCTTGTAATGAGTTCATTCTGGGACAGGCAGAGGTATACGGTTCGTCCATGGCAGGTGAGTTCCTACATCGCGGGTGGCTGGCAGAAGTGGATCTCATCCTGGTTCTGGTTCTCGCCGGAACTAGGGCTTGGGTCTGTTAATGCAAGATGGTTATCCCATGATGACCCGGAATACTCAAACACTTTATCGATTTACATATCAGCAGGTTTATGGTATCGGAAACCTCACACATTCATCAGAGAAGCAGGGATCTCCGGAGACCTGTTCTTTCCGCCTGATGATCCGGAGAATTTTTTCTCTCACGGGGCTTTCTCAGTAGCTTTAAGAACATGGAACCCGCTTTACATCACTATCGGTTACCGCGTTGATTACACAAGGAATCCCCAGGTGCTGTCATGGAATAAATTCAATACCAGTTTCACTACCGCTCTGAACTTCGACTTATTCTAAGCGACTTATTCTAAGGGTCAGGTCTTGCATTCAAGCGTTTATTGCTATTTTTTATTATATCTAGCACATAGGGTCAGGTCTTGCATTTAAGCATTTATTGCTATTTTCTATTATATGTAGACTATAAACGCTTGAATGCAAGACCTGACCCTGGTCAATGCTTAAATGCAAGACCTGACCCTACTATGGTCTAAGTAGGTTGGTTACCGGTGTTTTCAGGATTTTCCTGAAGAAGATGTATGCGATACCAGTTGAAGCTGCGAGCATTACCCCAAGTCCTGCTGAAAGCCACCATAACGGGAAAACCGCAAGAGTATCAACCGCGGCTCTGAGTATGGGACTGAGAGACAGAAGCATACTGCTGGCACCCCAGGCAATCAGGCATCCAAGTGTTGCTCCAAGAACTGTCGTTACCATTGACATGAGGAATATCTGGAATGAAAAGATCATCGCAAGTCGATCGTAGGGCGTACCCAGAGCAATCAGAACTCCAAGGGCGAAGCGTCTGTTTCTCAGGTCGTTTACCAGCGTGTGAATCGCGCTTGAAAGCGCGGAGAGGAGAATTGCCGCAGCAAGAGCTGACAGAGCAGCTGTAACGACTCCGACAAGTATCTCCGCCTTCTGGGCAATACCCCTTCTTGTTTCCGCCCGGAGGCCGGTCTCCTCCACCTCGCGTACAATTGATGGAACATCTTCAGCGCTTACCGCGGTAATGACAAGAGCGCTGTACCTTCTTGTGTCCTCGGGCAGGAAAAGGAAATTAATCTGATCCACAAATTCAAAGGGCACTCCAATCGCGAACAGATTCATGCTTCGGGAAGTAGCCTCTATTCTTGCTCTTACCGTAACTGGAGTATGATCGAGTTCTGCAATCGAGCTTCTTCCCAATGTTACCGTGCATTCCATGCCGATAACTCCTTCAGGTGTCAGTCCAAGGAGATTGTTTGATTCAGCGAAACCGGCATTGTATAGAAGCAGCAGGTTCTCGCTCAGAACAACAGGCAGCAGTCTATTCGATGAATCCTCAAGAGAGAATGACCAGTCAATTGTTTCAAGGAGAGAATCACCCAGGAATTCAGATGTAACGCCTTCAAGGGTTATGTCTGTGTAGTAAGGCTGTCCTCCGAGATGACCTCGAAGATAAGCCGGGACATGGGCGTAAATCTGCGGATCCACTCTGGCAACTGATGGCAGTTCTTCAAGAGATACTCTGATATATTCCGTAATCTCCATACCGCCTGTTTCAGTCTGGAAGAATCCCGCCTGCATGCCGGGCGGTGTAACACGAACCTGTTCGGCCGGAAGATCGCTTGACAGAAACCTGTCCAGAACATTCTGTACGCCCAGGCCGATTGATATGAAGAATATTAACAGGAGAGATGCGGTGAAGAGCATACCCTGACTGAAGATATAATCTTTCCAGTGGCCGCGGTTCCACAGATGAAGGGCGAGGCGGATCTCAGATGGTTTCATGCAGAATACCATCCTTAAGTTCAAGAACACGGTCTGCTCTTTCAAGGACACTTTTCGAATGAACGACAGCAACGACTGCGAATCCCTGCTCCTTTCGCGAGTTGTCAAGCAGATTGAACAGTATCTGTTCGCTCTCCTCATCAAGACTTGCGCTTGGTTCATCAGCCAGGAGGATTGATGGTCTGTTAACCAGACCTCTGGCGACCGCAACTCTCTGTCTTTCTCCTCTGGACAGCAGCGATGTCTTCGTTTGATCGGTTCTGACCGAAAGCATTTGCAGGACATTCTCTGCCTGAGATCGAGCCATTTCCAGGTTGCTCCCGGAAAAAACAACGGGAAGAATAACGTTTTCCATAGCGGTGAGTGACGGGAGGAGATAAAAATCCTGGAAAACAAATCCAAGATGTTCTCTGCGAAGAGCTGCCAGTTCTGACGATTTCAACTCGTGAGTGTCATTTCCCGCGATGGAGAGATTTCCACTGAAATCCCGATCATGTGTTCCGAGTATTGCCAGGAGAGTGCTTTTTCCAACACCGCTTCGGCCTGTAATTGCAAGGAATTCTCCATTCTCTACTGTAAGGTCAAGGTTTGAAAGAACTTCCATTCCTTTAAAGCTTCTTGAGATTTCGCTTGCCTGGATAATGCTCATTCCGGTAACAACTCCAGCAGCACTTCCTGAATAAGACTGTCCGGTGAGATACCTGTATCGCTGAAACTGATTGAAAGACTGGAAATATAGTCATCACCTCTGATGAGTTTGATCTCCAGAACAGTCACTGGAGGATTGGCATCTATGAAATCAAGACTTATTCGAAGAGCCTTCAGACCGGCTGATTGCACCAGATTTCTTACATTTGCCAGAATACGTCTCTCGGATCGAGAGAACATACCATCCGGCAGAACCGAGAGAAATGAAATTGAATTATTTGAAAAGAGAACTGTCAGATCTGCTTCTGAATCGGCTACGATAATCAGGTCAGTATCGGAAGCAAGTGATTCGACAGGCTCAAGCGAAAGCCATCTGTCAACCGCTCTGTCAGACCCGGTTCCGGTGACAAGGCATGTCCAGCCGTTCCTGTCTGAAATAGAGCCCAGCACACTCCCCTGATCGCTGATAAGATCGATTCTGTCACCTGTTTCTGCTGAATTACAGTCGAATCCTTCCCTCGCAATGTGGGTCATTTCATCAGCATTCATACTGGAGGAGAGAAAAAGTAACTGCGGAGAAAGATCAGAGAGATTTATGCTCAGAAGACTTATACCAAGGTCTCCCCTGGAGAGAAGAGAATCACATAACCATACTGGTATAAATGTACTGAAATTCACAGGCAGCAGTTCGACATTGAAATCAGCGCTCATATGTGCATGAAGAAAACAGAGCCCCGGAACCATCTCAAGCTCGTCCTGAAGACATGGAGAATTGCCGCAACTCATTGCTATCAAAAGCACAGTTACTCCAGCAGCAATTCCGTATATTCTGGCGTTCATTGACATACTCCCTGTTCCGGTGTAATTTCTCCGTTCGATAAAGCTACAGATTTCCTTTTGTCTGCGTCAATGTTCTACACCTTAGTTGTTACAGGGCAATGAGAATCTTGACAGTAGAGAGGGGTTGCTGTATGCTTCAGGTTCGCTTTTTGCTGGCGTAGCTCAACTGGTAGAGCAGCTGATTTGTAATCAGCAGGTTAGGGGTTCAAGTCCCTTCGCCAGCTCCAGTGGAAAATGTGCTTCGTTTAGATAAATTGCAGGAAATGGCGAGGTTCCCGAGCGGTCAAAGGGGGCAGACTGTAAATCTGTTGGCAATGGCCTTCGGTGGTTCGAATCCACCCCTCGCCACCAAAAGCCTGAGGCCATACAGCTTCAAACAGGATCTGGCAGGGCGGGAGTAGCTCAGTTGGTAGAGCATCAGCCTTCCAAGCTGAGGGTCGCGGGTTCGACCCCCGTCTCCCGCTCCAG
>JAIOQY010000086.1 GCA_021108435.1 Candidatus Aegiribacteria sp. | reverse complement strand
CCATGTCGTTTTAATGGTGGGTGGCACTGTCATGGCGCCTCGATTCCCGATCTACTCGAACCTTTGGTGGCCCAATCTTGGAATTGGAATACGAACTGCCTTCTTGTAGTCTTATCTCAAAATATAATAAGACTTATCGCAATCCTCTTATCTATGCTCAGGAACTCGCAGAGGAGATAAGGAGCCAGGGGATTTCACAGGTTGAACTGGCCCGGAAACATGGATTATCACGGGCACGTGTCAACCAGTGGCTTTCCCTATTGCGATTATCTGAAGGGGAGAAGAGGCGGATTCTGGTAATGGGGGATCATTGGGAGAGACGGCTGTTGACAGAGCGGAGATTGAGGAGGTTACTAACGTTTCAAGGCAAAGGATCGAGTAATGTACTTTGTTTATAACGAATATATGGTTGACGAGAGATAACCCAAGTTGTAAGATAATTTCACAAAAAACAAATAAATGCTAAACCAGATGTGATAGTCTCTGGTTGAGGCAGATTCAGTGAGAAAAGGGGATAAGTTATGAAGAGAATGTCAGTTCTTCTACTTCCTGCAATTATCCTGCTATTAACTCCGGAGACCGTTGACAGCTCTGGCTATTCGATTGTGGCGTGGGGATGGAACAGCAGTGGACAGTGCGATATTCCTGAGCCTAACGAGGATTTTGTCGCCGCAGCCGGAGGTGGGTATCACTCCTTGGGGCTTAAGTCCGACGGGACGATTGTTGCTTGGGGGGCAAATTACTGGGGTCAGTGCAATGTTCCTGCGCCTAATGAGGGCTTTATAGCCGTCGCAGGAGGGAGACAGCACAGTCTGGGACTTAAGTCCGACGGGACGATTGTTGCTTGGGGGTCAAATGGCTATGGCCAGTGCAATGTTTCTGCACCTAATGAGGACTATGTTGCTGTGGCAGGAGCTTACGCACACAGTCTGGGGCTTAAGTCCGACGGGACGATTGAGGCTTGGGGGAGGAATGAGTATGGTCAATGTGATGTTCCCTTGCCGAATGAAGATTATATCAGTCTTGAAGGAGGTTGTTACCACAGTTTAGGGCTAAAATCTGACGGAACGATTGTTGCTTGGGGATACAATAGCTATGGCCAGTGCGATGTCCCCGCACCTAATGAGGACTTTATTGCTGTTGCGGGGGGTTACCACCATAGTTTGGGGCTTAGGTCTGATGGGACAATCGAAGCTTGGGGTAGGAACTCGGATGGCCAGTGCAATGTTCCTGAACCCAACACGGACTTCATAGCAGTAGCCGGAGGTGGGCTCCAAAGTCTTGGACTTAAGTCAGATGGGACTATTGTGACCTGGGGTAGTACAATCCCTGCCCCCGGGCCAAATGAGAACTTTGTTGCTATTGCAGGAGGTCGGAACCACAATCTGGGGCTGCAAGAAATCTTTGTTGTAATTGATGATATGGTCTCAGAGTATTTCCAGGTAAGTCTTTCTATTTCCAGCGTCTCACCGAATCCAATCAACTCCCACACTTTAGTTGTATTCCAGTCTCCTGTACTCGAAAGTCTCGCTATGGAGATTTTCGACCTCTCCGGCAGGCTCGTTTACAGGCAGGATGCGGGTGCAGTAACCCAAGGTCAGCATACACTGTTTTGGGACGGATCTGGTCTTGCAGGTGAACATCTTACCAGTGGAGTTTATGTCATTAGGCTAGTTGGCGGGATGCAGGTTACTATCTCCAAGATTATGTTGATAAAATAGAGCCTG
>JAIOQY010000085.1 GCA_021108435.1 Candidatus Aegiribacteria sp. | reverse complement strand
TTGCCGGCGATGGCCAGGCGCGCTGGTTGAAAAGAGTGGCAGGCAAGGTCGGATTTATGGCACCGGATGGCCGCTGGCTTATAGAGCCGGTCTTCGAGGACGCGGGAGTACTAAGCCATGACCGCGTGGCTTTTCGGCACGAGTGGTTATGGGGATATCTGGACACCCATGGGACCGAGGTCGTTTCGCCCCGGTTTCACTCCGCTGCGGATTTTCAGGAGGGTCTGGCGCGGGTCCAGAGCAACAAGAACCACCTTTACGGCTTTATCGCCGTCGACGGAAGCTGGGTCATCGAACCTGTGTTTACCAAGGCTGAGCACATGTTCGATGGGCTTACTCTGGTGGAGAATGAACAGTTTCAAGAATATGTGGATTCTCAGGGTCGTAGAGCCATCAAGATCGACTTTGCCCATGCGCACTCTTTCGCTTCAGGGATGGCTCTTGTCTGCAATGATATGAGCGGCCCCTTTGGATTTATCGATAAATCTGGCGGAGTGGTCATTCCTCTGGATCTGGAAGCTGCGTGGCATTTCTGTCAGGGGTATGCTCCGGCCATGAAAAACGGGAAGTGGGGGCACCTTGATCAAGCTGGCGGCTGGGCGGTTCAGCCCGTTTACCAACGGGTTGATTATTTATTTAACGGGTTTGCGAGGGTGATGAAGGATGACCACTGGGGCGTGGTGGACACCCAGGGCAAAGTCATTGTTTCGCCCCGATTCAACACAATCGAAATCTCGGGTGAGTTTTTCAAGGTCAAAGAGGGAAAGATGCACGGCTTGCTAAACCGTAACGGCGAGCAGGTGGTTGAACCGCGCTACACTGGAATGGGCGGTGTAGCCGAGAATCTCATCCCGGTCAAAGAAGCTGAAGACACACTATGGGGGTACATCGACGTGCACGGTCAATGGGCCATAGAGCCCCGGTATGCGGCTGCCCATGATTTCGGAAACGGTCACGCCCTGATCAAAGCCGCTGATTCCCAACCCGGGATTATCAATACCGATGGAATGATCACAGCTACACTGAATGTGGAACTGAACGAGGCGGGGCCCTTTGCTGCAAGCGGCGTAGCGTGGATTTGCCTCGGTGGAAAATACGGCCTGGTGCGGGTAGATGGAAGGATACTGCTGGACCCCGAGCTAGAAGAGGTAAACGGGACCGGTTCCGATTGGATTCGGGTGAAATACCCGTCGCGTTGAATATCCGGGGATTGTGCTCCGGAATGAGGGCTCCCTTTAAACTGGTAATGAATTACCTTATCAATTAAGTTAAGTGTTCGCTACGCTACTCGAGATTCAAGGAGTCTGGATTATGGATAATATCATCACAGCATTTAAAAATGTTTTGACCAAGGCTCAAAAGCTTAACGCATCCGATATCCATCTCTGCGTGGGTACTTCATGGAAATACCGTATCAACGGTCAGATTGTTCCCATAAAGAACCTGCCGCCTCTTAAACAATCCGATACGGAAGCCATAGTCCGGCACATTATTCTGTTGTCCAAGAATTTTCTGGGGCAGGATATGGACGATTTCATCCACCTTCTCCAGGATTTCGACTGTTCCTACTCGGTCTCGGGAGTATCCAGATTTCGAGTTAACATCTGCCGTCAGAGGGGTACGTTCTCCATAGTATTGCGAGTTATTCCCTTCGAAACGCCAACCATTGATAAACTCGGTCTGCCATCCGTAATCAAGAATATCTCCATGGAGGAACGGGGGTTGATCCTGGTCACGGGTATAACCGGCAGCGGCAAATCAACAACCCTGGCAGCCATAATCAACCACATCAATAACTCGAAACCATGCAAAATAGTCACAATAGAGGATCCCATCGAATACCTGCACAACGAGATCAAGGCATCAGTTATTCAGAGGGAAGTGGGGGCCGATACCGAAAGTTTCCACAAGGCACTTCGTGCTACTCTCCGACAGGATCCCGATATAATCCTGGTTGGCGAGATGCGGGATAAAAGCACCATCGAGATCGCTCTCAAGGCTGCAGAAACAGGTCATCTGGTGTTGTCTACACTGCACACACTGGACGCACCCAAATCGATTCAGCGCATCATAAGTGTTTTTGATCTCAACGAACAGAAAATACTGAGAGAACGCCTTTCAGCAACGATCAAGTCGGTAATTTCTCAACGCCTGCTGCGCCGGGCTGACAACAAGGGCCGTATTGCCGTTTTTGAAATCATGCGTGCTACACTGACCATTCAGACCTGCATCAAGGATGAAAAGAAGACTGACACTATCAGGGATCTAATAGCCAGTGGCGGTGATCAGTACGGCATGCAGACCTTCGATCAGCATCTGATGGATCTTTACAACAGAAAGGTCATTGACCTGGCTACGGCAAAATCAGCCGCCTCCAGTCCTGATGATTTTGAACGAGATGTCCAGTTCGTATAGGATATTCGTAATCGGAGGTGTGGATTTTCCCTTCCGAAGTCAGTACGATTAAATCACCATCAGAAACTTGTTTCAGCCCATATTCACAGGAAAGGGATATAACAGCAAGAGATTAAAATTTACCTGTATGAAATCAAACATCTCAAAAGAGCGGTTTTGGGCTTTTCCTACAAATCAACGTCCGGCAGACCGGTTTCCAGTTCATTTAAATCCATCAGCATGCGCGCCGCGATACCTGTCCAGATATATGTTTTATGATAACCTGCCCATTGATCATCCGGGCTGTAAAATTCCCACAAATTGTGATCATGTTTCAACTGATCAATTATTGCCGCTAACACTATATCCGCTAACTGTTCAGCCTGATAATAGTATCCGTAATTGATCAATCCTCTAAAGATCAGGTACTGCCATTGAACCCAGACCGGACCGTTCCAGTAACCTTCAGGATTATAGTAGACATCATCAGCTGCCAGTGAAGGAATTCCATAAACGCGCCAGAATTTATCCGGATCGGTCAGCACCTGAACAAGTTCTTCGGCCTGCTCCTCTGTTGCGCTGTTTGCCCACAGTGGAAGAAAACCAATAATTTCCCGACGTTTCAGATCATCGGGAGAATTGAATGTAAAGTCATGATCTGTTATATCAACATGATAAAAGAAACCGGTCTGCTCATCCCAGAAGGTATTATTGATTGCATGCATGCGTTGCGCCGACTCATTTGTCCAGTAATCGTATTCACTCGTATTTCCCAGTTCCAAAGCCATTTGAGCTAATGAATACGCTTCACTTACCAACATGACATTCAAATCCAAACCTTCAAAGTTTGCAGGCCAGCCGACCTGATCCCAGACAGCCACATATCCGTCGCGCAAACTTTCCAATACAGCGTGGGCTCCCCATTCACAGAGGCTGTCGGAATCGGCGTTCCGGTTATCCAGCCAGTACTGATAGAATTCTGATCCGGATTGATAGGCATCCTGCAGAAACAGTGTATCTCCTGTAATTTTATAAATCTCCCAATTTTCCCAGTTGAACAAGGGAGCGGATGTTGTGTATTGACCGGCGTGTGGAATCGTTTCATTCAAATAAGGACCGGTTCGATAATTGATATACCCGTCCTCCCATTGCCGTTCCATATAAACGCGCTGGGAATTCATAGCGCTTTGTCCGTCCATAAAAGCATAGGCAATCATTACCAGGCTTTCATGGAAAACCTGACCGCCGTGTCCCCAACCCCAGGTCGGTTCACGTGAGAAAACATAATAATTATAGGAGCATTCCCCTTCCGGCGGCATCATACACTG
>JAIOQY010000084.1 GCA_021108435.1 Candidatus Aegiribacteria sp. | reverse complement strand
CAAGACTTGGTAAGAGCGATTTGCAGATATTCGTTCATGAATCGTATGGTTCGATAATTGAAGAAGCACACAGACAGAGTTACACTACCTGGGATCCGGTCGAAGGATCGAATATTCTTATTTTTCGATACATCTGAAAGCATTCTTTACAGGATTATATGGTACCTCGTAGTGGAGGTATTTTGAACTGCTGCCAAGGCTGGAAATGAGTTCTAAACTCTGATTATTGGTACCCCCTGGTGGAGGTATTTCGAACTGCTGCAATAGATGGGGATGAGTTCTAAATCCTGAAATCTGGTACCCCGTAGTGGACACTCTTAGAACTTTGGTACCTAGTAGTAATTGCATTTAGAACTATCTCTTCAAAGTGATATTGTTTTTACTATGCAAAAAATGATTGATAACGAAGAATGGTTATACTTTGCACAGTGTTTGAATAGGTAGCACCGTACATTCTCTTATCCAGATGCTTTTTTTCTTAACACTCACTAATTAGTTAAGTATCTCATATGTTATCGAAACTAGTTTACTTCGTTCTGAATAATGAGCAAAGAACAGGATTTTCGATAAATGAGGATCAAGCATTTAAAACTACACAAAAATCCTTGGTTCATTTCAATTGGATCAGGTGTGATACTAATTCTATTGAAATCGGCTTTCAGAATTGGATGGGATTCTGTTTTGAATGCTATCTTAGATATATATCACCTAGCTGTATTCGAAATCTCACTTCCACTAAGTCTGATTGCTCTACTCTTAATTCTAGCTACTATCTCTCTTTATAGAAAATGCTTTCATTACTTTTCATCGAAGAAGGATCGCGAAGTAACAGTAGGGAATATGAAACGCAGATTAGTCAAAGATAAAAAAGGGCTACAGTGGAGATATACCTTTAGTAATTCTTTGCCATTAATATATGGCCCATTTTGTCCGGATTGTGATCTAGAATTGATTACATGTACTCGACACATTAGAGGTAGACAACCTTATGATTATTACTATTGCGAAGATTGTAAGAAAGAAATCGCTGTTTATAACATTCAGGATATCGGCATAATACAACGTCAATTAGAAAGAGAAGCTCGGCACGAAATTGAGAAGCAAGAATAAACTCCAGAGAATATTCCACAATGATTCTACATTCTACATTCCCTTCTATGGCACCCCGTAGTGGATACTCTTGGAACTCTGGTTCCTTCTCCAGAATCCGAATATGCTTCAGTCTATTAATGCGGAGAGGTTGAAAGCCTATGAGTATCATGTAAGCTTCCACCTTTGGAGGACACTTGTAAGGATGAGACTTTCTGGTAAATTCAAGACAAGAGGTCACTATGATGAAGTCACGGTTCACAGAGTGCTAGGTCTCATTAATCCTAAACGGATTCAATATGATATCTATGTGCCTCTATATTGATGTAAAATTGAAGCATTGTATTACGTACTATCACAAAATGCTTTTTCATGTAGTATGGACAAACAGCTGAAGCATGATGATTATTACATGTATTAGATTATTTTAACAATGAATAGATTCTTGAACCTGATAATGCATGGAGTAGTATGGATGAGTTCAATATGTGCTATAGTATGTAAGTATAGATTATGTTTAAGATAATTTTTCGCATCATTGTGAATATGATCATTCAGATACTTGCAGTGATTCTTGCTTGCGGAGTGGTTTTTCTCATTCTTCTATTGATCGGGCTATTTAATGAGACTAGCTCTTCAGATCATATGACACTTAGTCTCTCAATATTTATGCAGACTGATACTCCTCTCGTAATGCAAGGCCAACTATTTGTAGGCTTATTATTAATAGTATTCATATTCCTTATTCTTATTAGAGCTCTTATCAGCATATACAGAAATTCATCTAGCTTTATAACTACGTTAATGAAGAAGACTGAATCAGAAATTTCTGAATGAATTTAGACTTTCAGTATATAAATCCTTTTGCATTGCTCCCAAGCGCAATTTTATACCTATCTGCAACTATTTCTTCTGTTGCTATTGGTTATGTCCTGTCTCTCATCGAATTAAGCAGGATACTAACTATTGCTATAATGATGGTTCCAATCATCTGTTCGTTTATACCAGCCTTAAGAATCAGAGCAATTAAGAAAATAGTGAACGTAATGTATTTAGTTTTAAGAAAGACTAAGGATTTTTGTGAGAGGTTCCCACGTAGTCCAGGAATGCCTTTCTGGTTTGTGTTCTTTTTAGTCTGTATTGGATTTGTGCTCTTGCCTACGTATTTGAGTCATCTTGCGGGATTTCTACCTAAGAAAATCACTCCAGGTACTATGTTAACACTATCCGTTTTATTGTCTTTCCTTGGAATGTTTATCCCAATGACATTTGCAGCAACAGCATTTGTGCAGAATCGAGTTGCTCAAATAGTTCCTGAAATAATCGCGAAGAATGCACTCTCTAGAATAACTAAAGCAATATGGATGCTTCTTATAGCCATTTTCCTATGTGCTGTCGTCTCACCTTTCTTCAGTCTAGGTCACACAAGCTTTATTGTATTCTCCCTGTTACTTGTAGCAATATTATTTATATCAGTGATAGCTTATGCAGTATATGCATTCAAATTATCTGAACAATCTTCCTTGCTGCTACTATATCGGTATCGGTCTGAATCTATACTGAAAAAGAAATTCAACTTACATACACCTGATGTTATATTTGGTGGTTCTAGGTTCAATCATGTATTCAGATCACATATTCTGGGCTTCTATTCACAACCATTATCCTTTGTAATAGGGAATCAGCTACCAGATATGTGTTATCTTGAAGCGATTAAGGCAGTAGAACCTCTTCTTGTTGTTATTAGACGTGGAATAGAAGCAGATACTGTAGCTAATGTATCATTTACCCTTGATCAATTATCAAAGTACTCATACAAGTACTTTTTCCTCAGAGGTAGCTATACCAACTTCTTAGATCAATTTAATCTCTTTCTCACAAGTGAGATCCTTAAACTAATTAATGAATGCACCAATTCGACCAAGGAAAAGTATTTAGAATGTTTAACTGATAGTGTGAAGAACATTACACTAAATGTATGTAGATCAATCGAAATAGAAACTCTAAACAATATCAGCCTAGTAGAACCTTGGTTGATGATACTCGAGCATATCGCGATTTGGACATTGGGGTTAAAAAATACAGCATCCACAAGCAAGGCAGTACTAGCGATAGGTTTAGTATGTAATGAATCGTTGAAACTTGGACGTGTACGTTCTGTTCAGTTCACAATGCTAAAGCATTTAGAATCAATAGGATTAGCCTGCGCTTACTCCAATAGTCACTGGCATACTGCATTGATGAATACTGTACTTGAAGCTTTGAATAGAGTGTTTCGTGAGTACTGCATGCATATTATCGAGTATGGCCATTTGAAATCAAAATTTATTGGAAATTGGTTAGATATAGTATGCTCAATTATGAAGGTTAAACTCAACAATTATCCCTGTAATGTCATTATTGAGCCTTTTCCACCCCTTATTCACCCAGTACTTAATCAAGATCACCTCCTTGAATGCTATCTAGTTAGTATGTGCAAAATTGGACCTGATGGAATTGAAAGAACAAGCTCTCTGTTACATGAACAAGGTAGGCCAAACTCACCAGAGAGTATTCAGTATGCATTAGCTCATGCGAGAGATGAAATTTCACAAATCCACAGTGTTTATTCACTTCTGACTACTTGCAACGGCATATATCAAGACTCACTACAATGGTCACATTTGTCCAAAGCAATTGCAATTCTTTTCTGGATCAATACTCTTTCGATCGATGATAGAATTGGTGTTACCCATGATTGGATTGAATCTGTTACTAGATATTTCCGAGTATTCTTCCGAGAATTAGCAGTTCGATCTTCAAAAATCCTAATCGAACCTGACAACGATTGTTATTGGTTAACAGAATACGAGAATCTAATGGCGATTCCTGCTCTTGGACTTGTATTCAGGACTGAAAGGAATAGTTGCTTTGTAGATGTCGTTCTATGTACCTTTGGCGAGATGATCATCGAAGTATACTCCAATATACGAGCTGCAAATTCACAAGAGTACCCAAGAATTCTTTTAGGATATTTACTCCTCCTAAGTTCATGGCTTGAAATAACTGGTTTGCATACACAATTAAGAACCAAACTTGAAGACATTCTAAGGCATTATCCCATCAATCCTGGTCTTGATTCTGCAATATCATCTAATGCAATTGTATATCCTGCTAATTACTTATCACAGTTATGGACTCTATTTCCATCATCATTGTTGAGCGACAACATACGTCGAAAAGTTGATAGAACATTAATGGATGCGCAAACTCTTTTTGAGTATACACTTCGCTTCTCAACTGATGAACCTAAAGGTATTTAATCGTTAGCTTCCCAAATCAGATCGTCTAATTTAGATGAATATCACACATTAACTGAGTAGTTGGCTTGACAATGATTTGGTGCTGAGTTATACATCAGCAGTCAGCAATGCAGAAAGGATTTAAATGATTCTTAGTGATCGACGTTTTGGACGGGAAATGAAGAGACTTAGATTGGCTAAAGGCATCAGCCAGCGCAAGCTTGGTGAAATTGTCGGTCTTGGCTCTGGGTACATATCTCGTATTGAACGAGGTCTCTTTAAACCTCCATCAGAGGAGAAAATAGTAGCCATCGCCGATACTTTAGGCGGTAACAGGGACTACATGCTCTCTCTTTCAGGAAAAATCTCTTCAGATGTAATGAATGCAGTAAAGAAGCACCCTGAAAAGATGTCTGAAGCTGTAAGAGGATTTGACAAAATGGGAGATTTGCTTGGAGTAACAGTTATCATAATGCTTCTCATAGCTGTGTTAAAGGGTGAACATGACAAAGAAGATATATCTAAGAATGAATGGAAGGAATTAATGCTTGAACTCAGGAAAGAAGCTGAAAAGCTTCCCTCTGAGAAGCAACTCGGAGTGATCAACCATATTCGTGATCTAATGGACAGTTGGGAGAATGATATCATTGGATAGAGAACAATTAACCTTTTTTTATGAAAGGAGTTGAACTATGACTCAGCACCCACATAATGCAGAAGAGAACTTTAACAAAGAGTCTCCACCGGAGTACGAAACCACAGACTTCTATCTGGCAAGCTTCCTGAAATCTACAGGATATTTGCTTGCAGGACTTGGTAAGTCTGGAAACCGAACCATCTTCAAGTTTGGAGATAAGCCGGAAAGAAATAGTGACATTCTGGCTTACTATAACGGTGAAGGCAGTGTTCCCCCTCTTTCCCTCATTTCTGCGATAAAGGAAATGAAGGCACTCATACACAATATTGGATGAGTTGTTAATGAACAATGCAAATGCAAAAGGAGGAAATTAAATGAGAATAAATTTTATCACAATTGCGCTGATCAATGAGTTAGTGCGCCCTGAGCCGTGCTTAGAGCAGGAAGCCAGGGTAAGGAAGAGAAGCAATCATGCAAAACCTATTAGAAAGAACCCAAACGCACTTTAAGAAATGCTACAATGTCAAACTTTCCGCAGAACAAGTCAGAGTAGCCATGAAAAGGCTTTCAATACACTTCAGATGGCTTGCCAAATGGCACTCAGAGAATGAGAAGCAAGCTGCTACTGCTGCTCTCCCTGTGAAGGAAGGAGAGTATAAGGATGCTTGCTGAAATACTTACTTTCAAGCCGGAATCTCCGGTGAATTCCTTTATACGCTTTCCTTATAGAAGGGTAAAGCTGCTAGAGATAGAAAACAAGGTTTCTGAACTATTAACCTTGTCAGATCTCTTACCGGTAAGAGTTGCTCTTGCCACATATGCAGCAAACTACTTGAAGCAAGTCCCTCTCTGGATGATGATGGTTGCACCGCCTTCAAGCGGTAAAACTGAAATACTCGGTTCAATGTACAATCTTCCCGACACGGAAGTAGTAAGTGATCTGACCAAAAGCTCTCTTCTTTCCGGTACTTCAAAGAAGGACAAAGTTAAGGGTGCAACAGGAGGACTCCTTAAGAAGTTCGGTGACTTCGGCTTTATAATCTTCAAGGATATGACATCACTTCTCTCAAAACATCCAGATGTTGCTGCTGAAGTATTCAGTGCTTTTAGAGAAATTTATGACGGTGACTTTATCAGATACTTCGGAAATGATGGCGGCACACATAAAGAATGGCATGGAAGACTGGGGGTTCTTGCAGCTGTAACCTCAGAAATTGAGAAGCACCGTTCCGCTTTCAGTGTCATGGGAGACCGATTCCTCACTATTCGAGTTTACAACAACGATGATCTGAGGATGGTTCAAGCTCGCACTGCTCTTAGATCATCAGGTAAGGAACAGCAAATAAGAGCGGAAATGCAGGAACTCGCAGGACAGCTATTTCAGGATTTTGAACCTGATTCTGATCTGCAAATGAAATCCTTGAGTTACATTCATGATTACATTACTCCTTTGACGGCTTTTGTTGCAGACTGTAGGACTCCTGTAGAGCGTTCAAGCTATAGTAGAGATATTCAGTTCATACATGCCACTGAAGGCTATGCAAGGCTTGCAAAACAGCTATACGGTCTTTTCTGCGGTTGTATTGCTATAGGATGCTCTCTTGCGGAAGCATGGCAGACTGTTGTAAGAGTAGCCTTAGATACCATACCAGAACAGCGTTCTCAGATACTTGAAGCCATCTATCTGCGTGAGAAAGCAGCTGAGAATCACTATTTCACTCTGAATGAATTACGGTTAATAACAAGACTACCTCAACGAACCAATGAGAGAATTGCGAGTGATCTATATTCTGTTAAGGTTCTTGACTGTTCTTTCGGTCAAGGACGAACTGAAAACGAATTCTGGCTTTCAGATAAAACAAGAGAGTATGTTGATTCTTTTACACACCCTCCTGAAGAACCTGTTTGTATCCCCGATAATCGAAATGACCCTATAACAACAAGTGGTAATGTCGATTATCGGGGACACAAATCAGTTGAAACGGAAGACACCAATATAGAGGAGATTGACAATGCTGCTTAATCTATCTCCGCACTGTGTATTTCCGTGCAGAATAAATACTGATCACCATGCGAAACGGGTAAAAACATACATTGAAAATGCTTTTCCCATTCAACTGTATATGTTTTCATGCGGTAATGTCCTTGAGAACGAGTTTTACGGCATGTTATGCACATTGAAAAACCATAATATTTACTATGTGAAATGCATAAAAGCAAACCTTGTAAATGATCTTCCCATTGAACTGTATATGTTTTCATGCGGTAACGTCCTTGAGAACGAGTTTTACAGCATGTTATGCACATTGAAAAACCATAGTATTTACTATGTGAAATGCATAAATACATACCTTGTAAATGCTCTTCCCATTCAACTGTATATGTTTTCATGCTGTAACACCCTTGAGAACAAGCTTTACAGCATGTTATTCCCATTGCGAAAAATACAGATTACATATGCTTTACATATTGGTTGTAAGCAGTGTTTACGGGATTACATACAATTCACTATAAAACACATATGCCTTACAGAAAGGAAACATACACATGAACAAGGGGGGTAACATGCGTCACGCGTGCATTTACGCACGTGTTTCAACAGTGGAACAGGAAAAAGAAGGCTTTTCGATACAAGCGCAGCTTAAAATGCTACGTTCATATGCTGCACAACATGGTTTTACTGTTGTACATGAGTACATTGACACTGAAACTGCGCGGAGTACCGGACGAACCGGCTTTAACACCATGCTTTCATATATTGACAAACATAGTGAATGCAATGTGATTCTCGTTGAGAAAACAGACCGTCTTACACGAAACATGGCTGATTACCTTGCACTGGACATTGAAAAGACCGGTATTGAGATACATTTCGTTCGTGAAGGCAAGGTAATGTCACGTGATTCATCTCCTACTGATCACTTCATGCAGGACATTGAAATAGCTCAAGCAGCGTACTTAAGCCGTAACATCAGTGCTGAAGCTAAAAAAGGCATGAAAGCAAAGGCTGAAGCAGGTCTTTATCCTTCTGTAGCACCTCTAGGATACATAAACACCGTTAATGCAAGCGGTGTGAAGATCATTGTACCTGATCCTGTAAATGCTCCGCTTGTAAAGCATATGTATGAGAGATATGCTGAAGGCAATGTTTCCATAAGTACAATTGCATCTGAACTGTTCTCAATAGGGTTGCGTTCGAAAAAAGGTAACAAGGTAAGCAATTCCAATATACACATGATGCTTAGAAATCCAGTATACAGAGGTAAGTTCTTATGGAACAGCATAGAGTACGATGGTAAGCATAAACCCATTGTAAGCGCTTCATTGTGGTTCAATGTACATGATATGCTTGGTGAGCGGTCTGTAGAGAAGCGGAAGCAGTCATATGTATTTGCATATACCGGCTTAATGAAATGCGGTCATTGTGGGTGTGCGATTACAGCGGAGCGCAAGAAGAGCAAATACACTTACTACCACTGCACCGGACACAAAGGCTGGCACCATGGAGAGCCATCTGTAAGAGAAGTGAAACTTGATCTTCAGTTCTCAGCATTCCTTAGAACTTTGAGAATAGACGAAGGAATAATTGATCTGCTTATTGAATGGTTGGAAGCTGAAACAATAGATGAACGCAAAACCCTTGAAGAAGCACGGGTAAGGCTTGCATCTCAGCGTGAGAGACTTCAGAGACGTTCAGAGGTGTTGTATGACGATAGGCTGGATGGAAGAATTACTGTGATACGTTTTGATCAGAAGGATGCAGAGATAAGAAGAGAACTTGATGTAATTAATGAGAAGCTTTCTTTCCTTGAAGCTTCTGCAATACATGATCCTCTTAGTACCGCAAGAGGAATCTTAGAACTCAATCAAAGTGCTGGCAGACTGTTTGTTAAGGCACCAAACAATGAAAAGAAACCATTCCTTGAAAACCTATTATCGAACTGTATCTTAAATGAAGGAACCATCAAACCCTCATTGCAGTATCCCTTTGACTTACTTTACAATACGAATATTGCTTGGAAATCTTCCGGTGCTGTAAGTAGTGATATTTCTGCTGTGCATTCTGTCTGGTACCCCAAACAGGATTCGAACTTGTGCATTCATACAAGAAATTAGATTGGATAAGTGGCCCCATCGGTGGGATAGAGTCGTAGAGCCTTCATTTGTCGTTTTTAATGGTGGGTGGCACTGGTTCTTAATTTTCGACATGACATAGATCGCTGAATGTTTAATAATATTAATACTTAATTTTATACTGTTTGCGAAAAGTTCGCAGGAAACTCAAGGAGGGTTCAAATGTCTGCTGTAAGATTCGGTATGTGCATGGTTGCTCTGTGTGTGGTGCCCTGTTTCGCGATTTCCGGAGATCCGATGATTCCGGATGATATCGGATATTCCGAAACACCCGATTTATCGAATGAAATATCATCAGCAAGGATTGTATCTGATCGCTCCGATCCGCCGGTATTTACAATAAGCCATACCGAATCAGGCGGGGACATTACCATTAATGTTATTTCTAATGAAGATCTCTTTGAGGGCTGGTCTAATGACAAAGGAATCTGGAGCCATTCAAACTGGGACTACTGGTGGCTTAACACAAGGATCGGCAGAGATATCGACAACATGATTTACGCCGGGGTCAAACTCTATCAGTATTCCGACCCGAACAGCAATTTTGACATGTACGTTCTTGAAAACAACGGGGATGTCAATGAAGAGAACCTTAACTGGAATGGCCCCGGAGGCAATCCTCTTATCGTCAATTATCCCTTCACGAACATCTATCTTGAGCAGCCTACAATTGATGCTGAAGGAATAGTTGATGAAGATAATATCACTTACTGTTTTTCAGGCAGCTCCAGTATTCAATTTACGAAAATCGGTGCGGACGGTACAATACTCGTTAACGGGGAAACCATTATCACAGGAGCGGACGCATGGACTAACGAAATACGCACCGCTGTCACACCGGATGGAAGAATCTATATTGTCTGGTCCTGTGACATGCATGATATAACCTGTTCATACAGCGATGACGGCGGAGCAAACTGGGCGACTCCTATCTCTCTGTGCTACAATGGTTCCAATCAGATGAACAAACCGCAGATATGCTGCGACAGCAACGGAAACGCGCACATCATCTGGCAGCAATGGACCGGAGCCTCGAATCTTCTTACCTATATGAAGCTATATCCGGATGGAAGTATCTGCATCGACGAAAGTTTCCTTACAAATTCCAGCAATCAGGTCTGGGCTCCGCAGATGGATATCGATGAAGAAGACAACATCCATATAGTATGGGCAAAAAGTTCCCAGCAGACCACATCAGCCTATTATACGAAGATCAACGGCAATCTCGACGGTGCAGGACAGCCGATGAGTGATGATGACCTTACACTGATTCAGGAAGCCGCTTTTTTGTCGAGTCAGAAGGTCAGGTATGTAAAATGCAAAGTTGATGGATACATGAATATTCATGTTATTTTTGAGCGAGGCGAATATGGCCGCCATGTACCGAAAGCTATGTACTACATGAAACTGAACTCCATACCTATGCTGAGAGTGGAGTTTCCCGATGATTCCGTAGCTTTTGTAGAGATGACAGGCAGTGGAACCGACTGGGAGGGAACTTTTGCAGCTTCCGGTGATGGAGCTTATTCCGTACAGGTATCCGGGTCAAATTCCGCAGGAGATACCGGCGTTGATCTCTACGAATTTACTTATCCCGGAACAGGAATTGAGACAGGTGATTACGGTTACGGACTTATCAGTTCGATCCGGAATTATCCGAACCCGTTCTGTTCTCAGACCGCATTTGTCTATTCACTGTCCGGCGCATGTGAAGTCTCCATCAGAGTATTCGATATAAGAGGGAGACTGATTTCTGTACTGACACAGGGAGAGCAGATACCTGGAACTTACTCCGTGGACTGGAATCCTGCCGGTATTGAATCCGGAATGTATCTCTACAGCATTCAGGCTGGGAATTCCATTGAAACGGGAAGGTGTCTGATTATCTCGGAATAGACATTCTTCGAGAATATTCTCAAACATTGCTTGTACTACACAATATGCTTTCGTATATTCTGCGTTAACAAACAGACTATGCTGCCGGGGTGGTGGAATTGGCAGACACAACGGACTTAAAATCCGTTGCTCCTTAGGGGCGTGAGGGTTCAAGTCCCTCTCCCGGCACCATTATTCAGAATGGAATTCCGGTGGAATATGCAGGCTAGTATACGTGTTCTCAGCGACAGTGTTATCAACCTTATATCAGCCGGTGAAGTTGTAGAGCGGCCTGCTTCTGTAGTCAAGGAGCTTCTTGAGAATGCGCTGGATGCAGGAGCAACTTTAATAACCGTAGAGCTTGAACAGGGTGGAAGAAAATCAATCACCGTTCGGGATAACGGCTCAGGAATGAACAGGCATGATCTTCTGTTATCAGTTCAACGACACGCTACCAGTAAAATTACTTTGCAGAGTGATCTTGATAGTTTGATGACACTGGGATTCAGGGGCGAAGCCCTTCCAAGCATTGCGGCAGTAACTCATTTCTCAATACTTACGTCTGATGGTTCTGAAGGCTGGAAACTTAGAATGGACGGCGGTGAACTCCGCGATGTATCTTCGGCTGCAAGAACCAGGGGAACGACTATTACCGCCTCAGGACTCTTTTATAATCAACCGGCAAGAAGGCGATTCCTCAGAAGACAGTCAACTGAACTGTCCTGGGTGGAGAAATATCTCACGGGTTGCTCACTGGCAAGAACGGACGTCTCGTTCAGATTCATTCATAATGCAAGAGAAGTGTTTTATCTTACAGCGGGGCAGTCTATTCCGGCAAGACTGCGCGCAAGATACGGTATTCCGGGTGAGAACCGTTACGTTGAATCAAAAGGCAGTTCCGGGAAAACAGATGTTGAACTGATCTGGTTTCCGGATAACCGGTGGAACAGAAAAACTCATCAGTACATTCTTGTTAACGGAAGGCTTGTTTATACAGGTCTGGTATCAGGGCCGATTGACTCTGTGCTTGCGGGGCCTGCTGGATATCCGCTGCTGTTCTGCAGCGTTACGCTTCCACCTTCTGAAGTGGATGTGAACGTGCATCCGGCAAAAAGGGAAGTCAGGTTCAGAGAGCCTTCAACTGTCAGGTCAGCGGTTGAATCTGCGCTTGGTGATCTTCTTGATTCCCGAAAGAAGGCGATGCTGTCACCGGCACCCTCAGGATACAGTATATCGTCCATTAGAGCTGCGAAGACTGATAGACGGTCTGAGGACCTGTTCAGAACGGCTATGGAGGTTCAGGCGCCACTGCAGACTGAAGCGTATGACAGATCCGAATCCTCCTTTCCAATCGTACAGATAGGCAGGTCATACCTGGTCACATCGACCGAAACAGGTATTGCTCTCATAGACCAGCATGCAGCACACGAACGAATACTCTTCGAGACAGTAATGAATTCTATCAGGAATGACTCTGAATCCGGTCAGCAGAAATTACTCCTGCCTGAGAATGTGAAGCTTGATGGAGAGGAACTTGACCATCTGGAAGAGTATAGAGTTGTTTTGAACAGATCCGGATTCGAATACCATATTGAAGATGATACACTCATTTTAACCGCAGTTCCTCCTGGTACATTTCACGGTATCAGTGCTCTTCGGGAAATTCTCAGATCTCTTCAGGATCCGGAAAATGAAGATATGCCCCTGCAGGAGCGTGTTGCAGCGGCTGCGGCCTGTGCAGGAGCTGTTAAGTTCGGCGATTCCCTTTCTCCAATTGAAACAAGACATCTTGTGGATCAGCTGTTTTCAACATCCGATCCCTTTCACTGTCCACACGGCAGGCCTACACTTATCGAGATTTCCTTTGAAGATCTGGAGGAAAAATTTGGCAGATGATTCTTTAACTCCTGTTCTGACTGGATGCACAGCTTCAGGGAAAACCAGTATTCTGCTGGAACTGTCAAGCAGGCACAGCATTGAGATCATTAACGCTGATTCCAGACAGGTTTACAGGGGAATGGATATCGGCACTGCTAAACCATCACTTGAAGAGCAATCTCAGCTAAGGCATCATTTGCTGGATCAGATCGATCCGGATGAGGTTTTCTCTGCCGGAATGTTTGCCGACAAAGCCAGGGAACTTATCATTCAGATAGGCGCAGGAGGATCAGTTCCTGTAATAGCAGGTGGAACTGCGCTGTATATCCTTGCTCTGACCGGCTTCCTCGATGAAATGCCGCCCAGGTGTGATGAGATCAGAGAAGGCCTGAAATTGATTGAAAATGAGAGACCCGGTTTTCTAAACGAAATTCTCCAGCGAGTTGACCCGGAGCTTGCGGATAAAATTGGAGAAAGCGATAAAAGAAGACAGGAGAGAGCACTGGAGGTTTATTTTCAGAGTGGAAAACCACCATCATCCTTCAGAAAAGGCGGGAATCCCTCAGAAAGGAAGAGGTTTCTTATAGCAGGGATCTCCATTCCGCGTGATGAACACAGACGGAGGATCCGGAGAAGAGCAATGAAAATGATGGATGCTGGATTGATAGAAGAAGTGGAAGCTTTACTGAGTGCCGGATGGGGAAGGAACAGTGCTCTTGGCAGGACAATTGGATACAGTGAAGTACTCGCATTCCTGGATGGAAGTATTTCAACAGAAGATGAGATTATTGAAGCCATTTCCATCAATACATGGCGCCTGGTACGAAGACAGAAGAACATGTTCAGAAGAATTGAAGGAATAAACTGGATGGAAGATAATCCGGATTTAATAGATGAATTCCTATTTGCTGAAGGGGGATCGTAATGGAGAAGAAAAGGGAATCCGGGGAAGTGCTGGAGCACATGTTGCTTGAGGAGGTAAAACTGGAACAGATTGCTTTCGTGGACCCTCCTGACGAATGGGATCTGGAATTCCATCAGAAGGAACCGTATGTTCCACCAATTCTGATAGAGGAACGTGATTTCGAGAGAACTGATGAAGAAAGTGCTTCTGTGAGATATACTCTTCTTGCTCATCATAGAAGCTTCTGGCGGATGCTCGCAAAGAGGCCCCTTTCAATCAGAGCGCTTATAGTGCGCAGTAACGTGCATATTCCTCTGGCTCATGAATCCATAGTGAATTGCACCGAAGAAGCTCTCCTGTTCGACGGACTGCTCCGAAACGGATTATGCGAGAACAGGAGCAGGCTTTCAGAACTGCTGGGCTATTCAAGAGCTCGAATAACACAGATTCTCAATCTTCTGAAGCTTCCATCCGGAATGCGTAAAAAACTCCTTCTTACTGATGAAATAAGTGAATTTCAGCTGCGACCTCTGGTAAGAATTATCGATCCGAAGAAGCAGACGATGATGTTCTCTCATCTAATAGGAAGCAAGTTGACCGGAAGGCAGATGGCTCTTTTCATAGATAGGAAGAAGGAGGAGAAAAAGGATACAGGCCCTGACATTGAGGAGCTGATGTCTGAAGATCATAGTCCAAAGGAAAGTGCGGTGAATGAACAAGCGGATAAACCCGAATCAGATTCACAGGATAAGGATCATCCCGGCATCCAGACGGTATACGTAAGGGAACTGATACGTAAAGTGAGTTCGATGAAAATTAGTGAGTGGGAGACAAGTGCAAGAGAAGCAGGCGCGTCAGACACGGACATAATGCTTCTGCAGGGAGTATTCATGCTTCGAAGCGGTTTGTATGATCGCGCAATCGAGCTTCTTGAGATAATTATTGAAAACAAACCCGATTACGCTCCTGCTTTCTTTTATCTTGGGAGATGCGGTAATCTGACAGGGGATCTGGCAAGTGCCGAGAACTATCTCAGGACTGCTCTCGAACTTGTACCGGATGATCCGGATTATCTTATTGAATTCGCCATTGTGCTTGAGAAGCTTAAAAGGAATACGGAAGCATCCACTTTCTACAAGAGGTCAGGTTTACTTCGAAAACGATTCAGCGAGGATTAGATAGAGTGAAGTCATACATCCTGCTATCATATCTGCTGATTCTAGCATCCTGCGCACGAATGGCAGCTCCCGGTGGTGGTCCGGAGGATGAAACACCGCCGGAGATTATTTCCATAGAGCCCCTCCCGGGGCCGGGATATCCTGAACTGGAAAGGATAACCATCGAATGGAGTGAGAGGCTCGATGATGCTTCTGTTACCGTATTCCTTTATCCACAGATGAGTTACAGTCTGGACATTCAAGGTTCCAGAATTGAAATAGAGCTTGAATCACCTCCCGGAGAAATGCCGCTGATAATTCATCTGCCGCCGGAAATACAGGATAGACAAGGTAATGATACTGGAATTCCCGTAGATCTTGCATATAGCGGAGCTGATTCGCTTCCCACTGGAATAATCAATCTGTCAATGATCAGGCAGGGAGGAGGTAATATTGCCCGCAGGACTCTGATCGAACTGTACAGGTACATGACAGACTCAACCGGTGACTCTGTGCTTGTGCGAAGAACCGTTGCCGACTCACTCGGGATAGCTGATGTGCAATGGCTTGAACGGGGATTTTACAGGATTCTCTGTTATGAAGATCCTGACAGGTCTTTTGAGTGGAATTCTGAACAGGAAGCAGGAATTGATACTCTCGTTAACCTGTCAGAAGGTGAGATTCTCAATATTGAAGCTGTATTAACCGTTATCGATACAGTTGGACCCATCATCACAGAAATTGAAGCGCTCGATCGATATCATCTGCAAATTTCTTTTAACGAGGAAGTATCAGTGACGTCTTTCAGCCAGGGACAGGTGGCAATTAAGGACACATCAGGTACTTTCATAGATCTGCACGGTTTCTGGCTGCAAAGCGGCTTTTCCGGAAAAGCCGTCACATTGGAAACCGCTGAAATACCGTTGGAGGAAATTACAGTATACACCTCCGGTATTTTCGATCTCATGCTTAATCCTTCAGAATCGGACTCCATGACCTTCTTCGGGGTTGATTCACTTCCAGCAGACAGTCTGAGACTGCGATCATATTATCCTGCTCCGGGAAGCGAGAATGTGAATCCTGCCGGGCCGTACAGCATATCCTTCAGTTTCTGGGTGGATATTGATTCTCTGAAGAACAGACTTACCCTTAACCAGATATCAGACAGCACATTAATAGAGGGGACATTAAATAGAATTGATGGAAGATCTTTTGAATTCATTCCCGAACATCAGCTCACAGGAGAACAGCAGTACCGCTTTATACTGCATCCAGGGATTTCAACTGCATGGGGTGATACTCTGCTTTCCTCTTTCCCATGGTCATTCTCAACTGCGTGGGGAGATGAGCCGGGTTTAATCGAGGGTTATATCTCAGGTACACATGCCCAGGATCTCATTCTTCAGATAAGCAGAACCGGTGGAGGCAGTGATGAAAGTAGAATTTATAAGCGTATACAACCAGGGCAGTACATTGTTGATGAAATACCGGCCGGACGCTATACGGTAGCTGCATTTATTGATAATAACGGTGATGGAGAATGGAGTTCCATGGAAGCTTATGGTACATATCCGGGAGTGGTTCTTGTACGACCCGGCCTGATAACTCAGGAGGTTGATATTGAGATTCTCCCCTGAACGGTCATTTGATCAGTCTGAATGCACAGGATGCGGAATCTGTGAGAAAGTATGTCCTTCTGGCGCAATTGAAATCCAGAATGGACATCCATTCTTTAGAATCGATGAATGTATTGCCTGCGGTCATTGCGGTGTTTACTGTCCTGCAAACTGTTATGGATTGGATCATGTTCCTGAATCTGAAGATATCTGCTCATCGGAGAAATATCTGAAGCTTCTGGAAGCAAGACGTTCTATCAGGTATTTCTCGGCTATAACCCCATCGGATGAAGAAATAGGTAATGTACTTTCTGTATTGTCTCAATCTCCCACCGGCGTAAACAAGCAGGATATCAGTGTCCGGGTTGTTCGAGGAGCCGAAGCTGTAGAAGGACTCCTCAGACCGGTGAAAAAGTTATTGAGAATACTTGACTGTACCGGAATATCGTTCCTGATCGGAAAGCTGACCGGAATGTCTGAATACCTGAGGAAAATGAGAGAGGGAAGGGATGTCATATTTCGGGGAGCTCCTGTCGTGCTTTTCTTTCATGTTCCCAGAAGTAATATCACGTGGCGTACGGATGGCATTATTGCCGCTACAACAGTCATGCATCACGCGGTTACGTTGGGTTATGGCACATTATGGAACGGTATAGCTGAAAAACTCTATCAATTACTTCCCTCATGGAATTCCAGCGATACAAGGGGAACAAGACTGACAGCCGTTCTGTGTATGGGGTATCCCGAAATTACTCCTGAATGGAAAGCTCCCCCAAGGAATTACACTGTTAAATGGTGTTGAAGTTCAAGATTTGACGAAGGCGGGGCGGGAGCGGGTCATGAAGATTATCTCTTGGTCCCACAGTCATGAGATTTCTCCATCCGAGCACCCTGTTGACGCTGTACTGGCTCATATCAAGCCTGCCTATCCGGAATATCCCTTCAGTTGAATCAAGCAGACGATTCATGGAAGATATGCTTCCATTGGCAAGAAATCCGATTCTCACTGCCTGTCTGTTCTGAAATTGAAAGTGTGAGAGATATTCCTCTGCGCCCTGATCCTTTGGAAATCTACCTCCGGGGTACGCCATAGCGAATATTTCGGAAGTTCTCAGTCCAAGCCTTCTGTGGAATTTTTCCATTGGCAGCAGAACTGCCCGTTCCCATTTAGTACGGGGAAGAATCATGAAATCCGAATGCATATTCGTATGATTACCAATAGAATAACCCATATCTATCAGAAGATTGAATTTCTCGGTAATATACTCCTCCTGACCGAATGGGATCTTGTCCCAGGAGATAAAAAATGTAACGCCTCGACCGAATTCCGGATTCTGATCACAGAATTGTTCAAGAATACCGACCACACAGAGCGGATCGATCTCGGTTGAACCATGTGTTTCAATGAAAGTGAAATTGTCCTGCCATCCATCATCCAGAGTAATCATCAACGGTCGGCGATCCGCCGGGACCTGCAGAAGTCCGTTTTCAAGGTCTGAGGGAGTGATAAGGTAGAATCCCGCTGCACAGAGCTTCTCAAGATCTGATCGGAACCGGCTGGTGGATACTCCGTAATATCCGTCAACCGGATCGCTGACATGGTGGTACATGAGCACAGGTATTCCGCTTGTAGAATTGCTTAACGGTTCTTCCGGATCAGAATGCTCAAGGATACTGGTAGTACCGGTTTCAGGCGTCCAGAGAAACAGAAGAGATAGAAGAAGACCGGTCATTGCGATGGAATCACAGTGAATCGGTCAAGGGACGCGTTGACATATCCATCAACAAAGACACCAACCTGACCCAGAGCCGGCAGTGTAGTCCGTACAACCTGAATCAGCTGACCGTTTACTCTTAAATCGATGTAGTTGCCGTGAACAAGGGCTGATATTTCAACGCCTGGCAGACTGTATGGCATAAGTCTGCTTGATTCGAAAGCTTCCATTCCCATAACGGGAAGCCAGAGTCCGTTGATACATCTCTGAACGGTGTACTGTCCTCTGGAGTTTGCTCCGAGAAGAATCAAATCTCCGGTGGATTCGGCTCCAATAACCAGGCCTACAATACAATGAGCAGCGGCTTCCACAAGATCGAACTGCGCTTCGACAAGACCGTCATCAAGAAGACCTGCCGTTGACAGGAGTACGACAGGATCACGAAATACGGAGTTGTCGATATGCATGGAACCGTGGTAGACTTCGTAACGACATGAAGAACCGAAAGGTTTCGTGAGAAGATTGTCAAAAGTGCAGTTGAGCAGCGTGTCATCGAGCTGAGGTGACGTTGTATATACTATCTGGGTATTTGATTCGGTTGTATCACGCGGAGTTGATTGAGTTGTTACATGACCGGCATAGAATCCAGAGGTTCTGGTTTCACCACAACCCTGTATTGAGAGCATGACAACTGCAACTGCTGTTATAATGATTGTGAAGAACCAGGATTTCATATTTCTTCTTTCCTGAATGAGTTATTTTACGAGGAGCCGATAGAATCAGTGAAAAGTACTAATCATTCTTCTGATTGTCCAGTGCAGACGATGATATTGATATTATTTCTGATCATGATCGCATGTTGCGGAGGTCAGGAGAAGTCAGCAGAGCAGGCTGATCAAGGTATGAGTGATCCGGTTTTTGCTGAAGCATTTACTGTTACCGGATTTACTGTAAAGATTGCTCCACCTGATACACTGCCCCTTCACTGGTTTGGCGAGGGATCAGCAGTTATCTCAGATATTCTCGTGTCAGCCCGGCAGGAAGTTGCTGAAGGTGACACTCTGCTGTTTCTTCTTGAGGGGCTTCGTGTTGTGGAGCAGGAAAGACTTTCGATGGAGCTTGATGTTGCCCTTGCGCTTTCACACTCCACTCCCATGGATACGATGTTTCTGAATAGAGTCGACAGTCTTTCACTGCTGCTTGATTCCATTTCATCCTTTGAGAACAGTGTATTCCTGTCAGTGCTTGATGGAATATTGATAAATATCAACATCACTGAAGGGCAGAACATCAGGCCAGGTGATGTTCTGGCGGAAATATCCGTTGAGAGCAGTTCTGTATTTCTTGTATACCCTCCGGATAACTGTACTATTGACAGATGGCCGCTGAGCGCAGGGGAGATGAGCTTTGTTGAACAGAATGATTGCCTGGCTGTATATTCGGGGGTACTGTCAGGAAGTGACGACGAATTTTCAATGTATGCGGCAGTTCCAAGAGAAACCGTATTTGAAAATGATCTGGACAGCTATCTTATTACTGCAGATAACGATACAATATCAGTATTGCGGTCTGGAATTATGACAAATGGACTGATTATTATCCAGGTGAGCAAACCTGTTTGCTCAGAACTTGTCACCTGGGCAGAGAGATGAATGGAGATAATTCTTGAATACCGGAGCACCGATGCTTAATTACAGAACGTCTTTTGATTTTAATCCACTCCCTGAAGAAGTTTTAAAGCGTTTTGACAAATGGCTGGAGGACGGAAAACTGGGATTTATGGAACTCCCGGAAGATACTGCGCTTCTTCATGAAACTCTTGACCTTGTGCATGAAATACAAAAATCTTCTGACAGGATGATCGTTTGCGGAATCGGAGGATCATCACTTGGTCTGAGAGCCCTTTTAAGCGCAATGGAGAAATCCCAATCCGTGGTATCAGTAGTCGATTCACCTGATTCACGTATGCTGAAAAAGCTCGTTTCCAGCTGTGACCCGGATTCAACGGCACTTACTGTGATAACCAAATCCGGCGGTACTGCTGAGACTATGGCAATATTCCTTACGTTGTACAGGTGGCTTAGGAAATCCAGGAATGCTGACAGCAGAATTATAGCGATTACAGATCCCGTCAGAGGTGATCTGAGGAGACTTGCACATGACAGAACCTGGAATTCACTGCCGGTGCCGCCTTCCGTCGGCGGCAGATTCAGTGTTCTCAGTCCTGTCGGATTGTTTCCTGCAGCATTTGAAGGAATCGATGTCAAGTCTCTTCTGCATGGAGCGGAGGTTGTCACTGAAGATTTCTTCAAGAATGGGTCAGAAAGCTTAACCGCGAGGATATCGGCAGGATACCTTCATAATTTCAACACCTGTCCTGTACATGTATTCTTCCCCTATGATGATAGACTGTACGATACTGCACAATGGTTTGCTCAGCTCTGGGGTGAAAGTCTAGGCAAGAAGACCGATCTTTCCGGGAATGATTTATTTATAGGCCAGACGCCTCTGACCTGCCGTGGACCTGCTGATCAGCATTCACTGGTGCAGTTATTCGCGGAGGGGCCAAGGGATAAAACAGTGACTGTTCTAACTACTCCGGAAGACAGTGACGCAGCACGGATTCCAGGTGGGTTTAATGACTACCCTTCCATTGCATATCTTGAGGGTCGAACTCCGGATGAGCTTCGACTTGCTGAAGCGGAAGCTACCGGAGCAGCGCTTGAAGAGGTCGGCATTCCCGTAAGCTATCTTTCAATGCAATCTCTTGATGAGTATTCTCTTGGTGAGCTATTAATGTCCCTGGAGATAGCGACTGTACTCACCGGACTGGCGCTGAATATCAATCCTTTTGATCAACCAGGGGTTGAGCGCTGTAAAGTGCTGATATACAAAGCAATGAACCGATCTGGATATAACATCTGATGAGTGTAATTATCCTTGCTTCATTGATTGCTCTGCCTGTGATGCGGCCTGCCCCTGAGGATATCATGGAAACTTCGTCGGTTTATTCATGGACATGCTCAGAGATGCTTGGATGGCCTTCGCGAATGTTGCGGGACGGTACTCCTTTATTAATATGGGGACACGAACCTTTCCCTGGATGGGGGTCTTTTGAATCGGTAACCATTCGAAGCCCTCTGGAAGCAGGTTTGTGGGGTAATGGAAAATGGGAGATAGATTTCGAATCCTCCGCGGTTCCGGATAGTTCATATTCCAGTGGTATTGGTCTTCTTGAAAATACGTCTCAGCAGAACAGGTACACCGCTTATCTCAGGAGACCGCTTCCAGCTGATCTACTTATAGATTTCTCCCTTTCCCGGGAGGATACTCTGAAGAACCAGAGATATACGATTAGCCGGGGCAATATTGTTCTGGGAGGAAGAGGATGGCAGACTACTGAAGACGGCTATACTCTATGGTCTTCCTGGAACCCTGGAAATTGTTTTTCACGATTGTCATTTGTTCATCTTAATGCCGGAGGAAGACAATGGGAACTTCTTGGTTCCTACAGCACTCATTTTGGAGGGGTTCTGTTCCAGACCGGTGCGGCAGGGAGCCTCTCAGACAATGAAATGCAGATGGTTGAAGGGCATATGAGGCTGGAGTTTCCATTTCAGGGAATGACGACCATACTCAGAACGGATATCACAGATTCACAGGATGAGTTTTCTATCGGAGGCACAGCAGGACTGATTGCCCGGTATGGTTTTCTTGATATTCAGGCAGGAGCAGTTCTACCTCCCGGTTCAGATATTTCATTTATCGGAATTGCTGGAGCAGGACCAGTGGAATTGAATCTGAGTATCAACTCAGGTGGTATTGAAGGTGGCTTACAGACAATTTGTACCACAGGATTCGGATATCTTCACAGTGGAGTATCACTGAAAGAAGATACCATTAGATTCGCCGGCACTGTCATGCCATCCGTTAGATGGGGAGCTTCCGGAAGGATTCATGGAGGTGTGACATGGGATCTTCTAAACGCTCATGATCATACCAGCGGAACCATGGATCTTAAGTCGTTGTTTACATTGGGGAAATTTGCATTCATTTTTGCCGTTGAAGATATCCTTGATGATTATCGCAGTTATACCTTCGGGATCACCTGGATATTCAATGACAGCCCGCCGAGAAGAGCCGGGGAAGAGGAGGGTGGAGACTGATGATCCATAGCGGATCGGATAATCGGAATGATATACGGAAGATCGCTGTTCTTGCTTCGGGAAGAGGATCTAATTTTGAAGCTCTATGCAGAGGCGATACAGGACATGGAAGAGTGACTCTTCTCATTTCGGACAACTCTGAAGCACCCGCTCTGAATAGAGCGTCGGACCTTGATGTAGAGGCTCTGTATATGTATCCAGGCAACTACCGCACAAGATTCGGACTGGATGAAGAGAAGCAATGGGCAGACCTCATGCTTGACAGAGGGATAGGACTTGTATGTCTTGCCGGTCTTATGAGAATCCTGAAAGGTCCAGTTCTTGAAACATTTGCAGGAAGAATAATGAATATTCACCCTTCGCTGCTGCCTTCATTTCCAGGTTTGAATTCACAGAGGCAGGCTCTGGATTACGGGGTAAGAGTATCCGGATGCACGGTTCATTATGTCGATTCAGGAACTGATACTGGCCCGGTAATTCTTCAGAGAACGGTTCCGGTGCTGGATGATGATACTGAAGACAGTCTTGCCGCTCGAATACTCAAGCAGGAGCATATCGCTTATTCAGAAGCTGTAAAACTTCACTGCTCGGGAGTTCTCTCACATGATGGAAGACGTATATTAAGGAAAGAGAATTAGACGATCTCAATGAAATTGAAGAGTATACAGAGAGGATAATGAATTGTACTGGCTGATAATTTGGATGATGCTGTTTTCAATATCTGATGATCCATCTCCAACATCCCCCGCACATGGGCTATCCGTGAATGGAAGACATCTTCCTCAAGACAGACTGGCATTCGTCGTCATGCCCGGTGATTCTGTCACGCTTTCATCAGAAGATGAGAATACGGTCTGGTTTGTTTCAGTCGGTGAGCCTGCAAGGGGAGAGGGTAATACCTTTGGCTGGAGAGCTCCGAGAAGCCACGGCATCTACTATATTGATATAAGCTGTGACAGTCTTACTGAGAAGTATACGATTATAATCCCGGTGGAATCATGCAGGTGGAGAACAACAACGCTGAATTCCTATCCTATTGGAAGCTATGGAGACGGCAATTCCAGCAGAAGCAAACCAGCCTGTTTCATAGAGCTGACACCTGGAACATCAGGCGCCAGAATATCCACACATCTTACGATTGGGCAATTTCTCTGTCATGTTGAGGGCAATTACCCTCAGTACATGGCTTTCGATCTAAGATTAGCCGATAAGCTCGAAGCGGTGCTTGCTGCTGTAAAGGAGGTTTATCCACAGGCTTCAGATATACATAACATCAGTGGGTTCAGAACTCCGGCATATAATGCCTCAATTGGTAACGAAACTACAGAGAGTCTTCACCTTTACGGACAGGCTGCTGATGTCTGGATTGAGAGCTGGCCATCTAATAACCTCATGGATGATATTGATCGGAACAAGCGAGTTGATGTATACGACGGGGAGTACCTTGTTGAAATTGTCCGGATTCTCGAGACTGAGGGACATGTTGTCTCCGGCGGAGCTTCGGCGTACAGATGGATTTCCACTCATGGTCCTTTTGTTCATATTGATATCCGTGGCAGCAGAGCATCCTGGCCGACGGCCAGAACTCTGGTATCCGATCCGGTAATCTGAAAGGGACTGGATGAACTCACTGAAAACCGCTCTATTGTCGCTTGCAGGAGTTCTGACAGTCGGATTCGCAGTCAGTCTTATCAACGCAGATCAGCTTTCCAGAAGGCTACAGGCGGTCCAATACGAATTTCATATCACTGATAACGAGCTCCAGCGCGTGAGTTCTGAGCGTGATACGCTGGCCGATGTGAACACTTTCTTTCTGGCAAAGGAGTATTCCCTTGATGAACTCATTCAAAGGGCGGACTCGCTTCACGCCAGACTGCGGGAAAATGAACTGAGGAACAGCTACTACGGGCACTACCTTCTTATTGATACCAGACAGAATAGATTTCATCTGAGATGGAGTTTCGGCAACGGGGAGGAAATTCTGATAAGATCCGGTTACTGCGGAACCGGAAAAGGCTGGACAAACAACGATTCAGGAGCAGTATGGAATTTCAGCACACCAAGAGGCCTCCGATATGTTGTCAAAATCGGGGAGAATCCTTACTGGTACAGGCCGGACTGGTACTGGCAGGAAATGAATCTCACTCCACCTGAGCCTGATGAGTATGTCGTCATACCAGATACATTATCCTGGGATGATCAGATAGTATATTATCGTGATTCTCTCTCAGCAGAGGAGAGGATCTGGGTTCAGAAGGTGCCTGGCGTGCTGGGTGAGTACAAGATCGATCTTGGTGGAGGAATTCTGATTCATTACGGTGTCGGCAGAGGCAGAAATATAAGCCATGGGTGCATAAGAATGGGCAACGCTGATCTTGAGGCTATATTCAGAACACTTCCGGTGGGTGCTCCCGTAATTATTTACTGAAAGGTTTGCTTTGATACTTAAATCGCATATTCAGACTGAAAACGATACGCACATCATTGAGAATCGCGGAAACAAACAGAATATGATTATCGGTATCACTCTGATTTTCACTCTTATCATTCTTTTTCTGTTTTCAACCGTTTTCTATTCAGGAGGTAACGGAAAACACGATGAAGAACTGCAGGTATTTCCCGGTGATTCAGCACAGATTGACAGTCTGGCTCCTCCTGATGCTATGAGCGATGTAATAGAGCTTCCTGAAATATGGCTGCAGGCAAGAGGATGTTCTTATGGCAATGCAGCATGGGGACCGGATATCATCGCACCATTTGATACACTCTGGCGGTTGCGGTCAAACGGGGGTAGAGAATTCTTCTCCTCTCCGGCTATACTCGAAAACGTATTGTATTTCGGATGCAATGATGGACTTCTAAGAGCGGTAAATGCTCTGAATGGGTCTATACTCTGGTCTTTCAGCACAGTATGCGGAATTTGCGGTGAACCTGCGGTTGATTCCGCCCTGGTGTATTTTGGCGGTCAGGATGGAATTATCTATGCTCTGGACAGGACGTCAGGCAGTAAACGCTGGTCAACAGGGCTCGGTTATCATGTCTTCTGCAGTGTTGGCATACTTGCCGATTCCCTGATACTATCCGGAAACTCAATGGGTAAGATATGTGCTTTGTACGCGGATGACGGGGAACTTGTCTGGGAAAGTGAAATTGGCGGAATAGTCCTTGGTCCGGCAATTATAGATTCCCTGGCGGTGTTTTCAACTGAGAGCGGGAAGATCGCAGTGTTTGACACTGAAGGCAATAGACTGTGGATTAGAGAATACGGCAGGCAGGCATCTTCTCCATCTGCTGACAGTACCGGTATATATGCAGGTTTCTCTGATGGTCTAGTCAGGAAGCTGACAGTAACGGGGGGAGAGTTGCTCTGGGAGACTGATATAGTGGATAGTCCCACGAGATGTGTTCTTGCGCGTCCGGTTATTACGAGGAATAATATCGTTCTTATCGGAACAAACGATGGCAGACTGGTAGCACTGAATTCATCAACCGGGAATATGCTTTGGGAGCAGGAATTCGAGAATTGGCTGCAGTTGCCGCCTGTTGCCGGAGATAATTGTATATACGTTTCCTGTGACGATCAGCGGTTACACTTGATTGACCTGAACACAGGAGTGAAACTTGATTCTCTGGAAATGAATGGTTATTCCGGTACAGCTCCTCTGCTTGCGAATTCAATTCTATATTATGGCAATTCATCAGGCGAATTTTTCGCCATTACCGGAACTGTGGAGATAGAAGAAGAGATAGAGGAAGTATCCACTGAGATAATTCCGGAAACAGAGGTAACAGGTCAGTGAAATCCGATTCTGAAATCAAAGCAGGATATGTTGCGATAGCCGGTCTGACGAATTCCGGTAAATCGACTCTGATCAACACGCTTACCGAAAGAAAAATATCGCCTTCCCACGTGCACAAAGGAACAACCAGAGTCCCGATCTCCAGCATATATATGAATGATGACTCACAGATCTGTTTTATTGATACGCCACCGATTGAAGTATTTGATGATGCGGTGTTTTTCAGTGGGATGGATGTCATATGCCTGACAATCAATTCTACAGATCTGTCCTCTCAGCTCAAATCAAACAGAGTAAGGGAGTTTATTGACGAGATAGCCCCTATTCCGCTAATTATCGCTCCAACATTTATTGACTGTTTCCCAAGATATCTGCATAGTGCTTTTATCAATCAGATTGCCATGTTCGGCAGTTTTCAGGAAATTGTACCTGTATGTTCTCCTTGCCTGGAAAGCGCATACAGACTGCGAAAAGTTATTGCAGGCTACATTCCCGACCGCGGCAGATTGTTTCCCGAAGGTTGTACATCTCTCCATTCGGAGAGATTCCTTGTCAGCGAGCAGATCAGGATAAGCCTTTTCAGTGTTCTTCCTTCTGATGTAGCTAATACTACAGCAGTGCAGATTGAAGAGTTTTCTATTCGTGATGAAAAAAGATATGTCAGAGCTAATCTGCATGTTGCGAAACATTCAAATAAAGGCGTGGTTATCGGCAGAAAAGGAGCGATGCTTCAGAACATAGCCGATATAGCGGCAGAGGGAGCTTCAAAGATTCTTGAAAGACCGATGTATCTTGATCTCTGGGTTAAAGTCAGAGAATCCTGGCCCGGCAACCAGAGTGATCTGGTTGAATTCGGATATGTCTGCTGAAGTGCAGAATATTCTATGCTGAGTAACAGTTGCCGTATACAGCTCGAATCATTTGAAGGACCGCTTGACCTTCTTCTCTATCTTATTCGAAGAGACGAAATAGATATCTACGATATCCCAATGGCTCACGTAGCGGATCAGTATCTTGAATATATCAGAGAAGCTCACGAACTGAATCTCGACATTGCAAGTGAATATCTGGTTATGGCCGCTACTCTAACCAGGATGAAAAGCAAATCTCTTCTGCCGATTCACAGAATCGACGGGGAGGAGGAAGAAGATCCTGGAGCAGAGCTCAGGCGTCAACTTATTCTCTACAGAACGTTTCGTGAAATCGCAAAAGAACTCCAGAGAACCGAAGAGACCTGGACTGATATCTACACATCCCCCGGAGAGCGTGACAGATGGTCAATGGATAATACCTCTATAGAACCGGGGCAGACATCTTTACTTGATCTTCTGAGAGCTCTGGATAACCTTTCACAGGACGAGACTGAACTTCCGGCCCAGAGAATCCAGCGGAAACTTCTGACTATCTCGGAGTGCATACTGACTCTTGATAAGGTATTCCATACCGGTGATCTGATTTCTTTCAGATCAGTCGTAGGCCGTCAGCCATCCAGAACGAAAATAATATCCTATTTTATTGCAATCCTTGAGCTTATAAGAAGGGGGTGGATTTCCTTTCATCAGGCCTATCCATTCTCTGAAATAGAGCTTAAACGTACTGAAAGGTGGACTGTTGATTCTTGATAGACTGGCCAGGGAAGTTGAAGCTCTCATCTTTGCTTCAGATGCCCCATTGAGTATTGAGCAACTGTGTGAATATACCGGAAGTGGTGAGGATTCAGTTCATCAGGCGCTGGACAGGCTCAACAAAGCATTTCTCGATCAGCAGCACGCACTGATGATAATCGAAGTTGCAGGTGGATACAGGCTTGCTACTGACAAGGATTTCGGTTCGATAGTATCTCAGCTCTTCGAAGGCCGGAAACCGGGAAAACTGTCCAGAGCAGCACTTGAAACGCTTGCTGTTATCGCATACAGTCAGCCGTGCACGAGAATGGCGATAGAATCCATAAGAGGAGTCAACTGTGACAGTGCCATAAGAACACTCCTGGAAAGAGATATGATCAGGATCTCAGGCAGGATGGAGACTCCGGGCAGACCGCTTCTGTATTCAACAACCAGGGTGTTTCTTGAATATTTCGGCCTGACTGATCTTGACCATCTGCCAAGATCTTCCGAAATCTCTGAGTTGCTGTCTTTGAGTTCCTCTGAAATGGAAGAAAAGGATTTATTTGGTGCAGCAGAAGAGGAATAGCTTCAGACTTAACAGATATCTTGCGCGAGCCGGTATTGCAGCTAGGCGGAAATGTGATGAACTGATTCAGAATGGTTTTGTATCAGTCAATGATAAGATCACCACCATTCCTGGATTCAGGGTTACATCTGATGATAAAGTTATGTGTCAGGGAAGAAGAGTAGAGCCGCTGGCGTTGGTGACTGCCGTTCTTAATAAACCCTGTGGTTATGAGACTACTTTATCTCCCGATTCTGAGAGATCTGTTTTACAGCTTATCAAAGGACTGCCGCCGGGAACTGTTCCCGTTGGACGACTGGATATCAACACCGGAGGTTTGCTGCTCCTTAGTAATGATGGTGAGCTTATTCACAGACTTACCCACCCATCATGGCAAGTAGAGCGTGAGTACATATTATTACTGAAAGCTCCTCCTGCGCCTGACACTATTAAAAAACTCAGAAAAGGCACATACCTTGGTCGAGGCGAATTTTCAAATCCTGTGTCGGTGAAAATCACTGGAAAGAAGAATATTAGTATTGTGCTGCATACCGGAAGAAATAAAGAAGTCAGACGCCTTGCAGAGAAATTCCGGCTTGAGCTTTCAAGGCTGGAGAGAATTCGATACGGTCCCGTAACTCTGAACGGACTGGAACGGGGTTCATGGCGGATACTGCGTGCCGAAGAACTCAAAAAGCTTAAAGCAGCCGTTGATCTTAATTAACTGTTTTACCAGCTCTCTTGACGTATCGTATAAATATTCTGATATTTGCAGCCATCTTGAACGAAAGGGTGTGACTTTGCCTGACTAGTGTAATTGCAATAGACGGACCGGCCGCTTCCGGGAAGAGTACTACCGCTCGCCTGGTGGCTGATGTGCTTGGTTATTCATATCTTGATACCGGAGCCATGTACCGCGCTTCGGCTCTTTTATCCATACGTAATTCAATACCGCTTGATGATTCTCTTCTACTTGCTGAAAACATCCGTAATCATTCCATTGATATTCGCAGCGGAGCCGTGTTTATTGATGACGAGGATGTTTCATCCTTAATAAGAACTCCAGAGATAAGCGACGCAGCAAGCATAGTATCCTCCAAATCTGCCGTACGCAGAGAAATGGTAATCCTTCAGCAGAAATTCGGCAAAGCTCACAATACTGTAGCTGAAGGAAGGGATATGGGAACTGTGGTGTTTCCGGATGCTGATTTAAAGATATATGTCATTGCTGATGTTGCCATCCGTGTTTTAAGGAGATGGAGAGAGTTGCGCATGCTGGGGAATGAAGCAAATTATGGAAAGCTGCTAAGCTCTCAGCTTAAAAGAGATTACAGAGACAGAAGCCGATTGGACAGTCCACTCAGAATTGCACCTGGAGCCTATTTACTCGATTCAACTCTGATGACTGTTACCCAGCAGGTTTCCACAGTATTGAAACTTTTCAGAGAGCGAATGAGTGTGATACAATGAGAGAATCCGTCCGCATCCGCATCCAGTACTATGGAGGTTTAATTTCACGATTACTTTTTGGATTCGCTGTAAATGGAACTGAGAGAGTACCCCGGAAAGGTGGAGTTATTATTGCCTGTAATCATATCTCCGAAATGGATCCGCCTGTTCTAGGTTTTGCGATTCCAAGACCGATAGCTTTCATGGCAAAAAATGAGCTGTTCAGGAACAGATTCGGTGATTTCATCTTCAAGAAGCTCAATACTATTCCTGTCAACAGGTCAGGAGTGGATACAAACGCTATCAGATCGACTGTAGATCAGTTAAGGAATGGGATAGCAGTTGTTATTTTTCCGGAGGGAACAAGAAGCAGAGATGGCAGGCTTCTTCCAGGGAAAGCCGGTATCAGCCTCATAGCATCAGCTTCCAGGGCTCCGATACTGCCAGCGTTCATCTGGGGAACTGATCATCCTGGAAAGGCAATGACAAGAACAGGAAGTCCATTCAGCATACATTTCGGGAAGTTGATTTCCAGCAGGAGGATAATGGCTATCAGGAAGAAATATGGAGCGAAAGCTGTAGCGGAGAAAGTGATGTCCGCTATAGCTGAAACAGGTATTAATGCAGGTTTATACGCGAGCGATTTAATTAGCATGGATCAAATGAAAGGAACAAAGTGACAGGTAAAGAAGAACTCATCGTAGGTCTCACTTCTGAGGAGATAGAGGCCATAGAGGGTCAGGACTACTCCCTGATTGAGCGCGAGGAGATGGAAAAAAAGTACGAGGAAAACATAGGCTCTCGGCAAATAAAGCCAGGAGCTATTGTTAGCGGAAAACTGCTCAGAAAAGTAGGAAAAGAAGTAATTGTAGATATCAACTACAAAAGTGAAGGCATCATTCCGATAAGTGAATTCGGGAAGAACGAGGAGATCATCCCGGGTGAATCCGTGGATGTTCTTATAGAATCACTTGAAGATCAGGATGGAAGGGTTTCCGTTTCCAAGGAAAAGGCGCACTTCCACATGGTATGGAAGGATATCAAGGAAGCGTACGATACAGGATCCGAGATCATGGGAACAGTTGTCCGCAGGATCAAAGGCGGTCTTAAGGTGCGAATCATGGGTGTTGAAGCTTTCCTGCCAGGATCACAGGTTGCTCTCAGGCAGGTTCCTAATCTTGAGAACTTCATGGGCAATGAATACAGTTTCCGGGTAATCAAACTCAACAAGCGTCGTCGAAATATTGTTGTAAGCAGGAGACAGGTTCTCGAAGAAGCAAGAGCCGAACAGAAAGACACTCTCATCAAGGAACTTGAAGAGGATCAGGTTCGCGTTGGAATCGTCAAGAATATCACGGATTTCGGAGCATTTGTTGATCTTGGAGGAATAGACGGGCTTCTTCATATCACGGATATGAGCTGGGGACGCATTCGTCACCCTTCACATCTTCTGGCAATTGGAGATGAGATCGAAGTCAAAATACTGAAATTCGATCAGGAACGGGAAAGGATCTCTTTAGGACTCAAACAGCTGCAGCCGTTCCCATGGGAGGGAGTCCAGGAGAGATTCCCTATTAACTCAATAATTATGGGTAAAGTAGCCAGTATTACCGATTACGGAGCATTTGTTGAATTGGAGCCCGGCGTTGAAGGGCTTGTACACATCTCCGAAATGTCCTGGACGAAACATATCCGACATCCATCCAGAGTACTTACGGTTGGAGACGATATAGAAGTAATGATTCTCAGCGTAGATGAAGAGGAGAAAAAGATATCTCTCGGACTCAAGCAGACTCTTGATAATCCATGGGATACAATAGATGAACGTTATCCTGTAGGTACAGAAATTGAGGGGAAAATCCGCAATCTGACATCATTCGGTGCTTTTGTCGAAATTGAAGATGGAATTGATGGTCTTGTTCATATAAGTGATATGAGCTGGACAAGAAGAATCAATCATCCTTCCGACATTCTCTCAAAGAGTGATGTTCTTAAAGTGGTTGTGCTGAACATCGACACCGAAAACAATCGCATATCACTTGGTTTGAAACAGACTCAGGAGAATCCGTGGAACTCGATGGAGGAGCGTTATCCCGTAGGCAAGGACGCAAAGGGCGAGGTTGTGCAGCTTCTGGATAGAGGTGTTGTTGTACGGCTTGATGATTACATTGAAGGATTCGTGCCGCAGAGTCAGCTTGGATGGGAAAATCTCGAAGACCCTTCAGATGTCATACGTATTGGTGACGAGCTTCCTCTCAGAATTATTGAACTTGAACCAACCAGCAGAAGAATCGTTCTCAGCGTTCGCAGTTATTTCAATGGAAGACCAATGGAGGAACTGAGCGCTTTCAGAGAGAAGCTTGAAGGCAGGGAAAAACTGGTGGTTAGTACTGACGAATCAGAATCTTTACAGGTTGAATCTGAAGAATCTGCGGATGAGGATACGGAAGGAACTGTGGAGGAAGCTGAAGTTGTTACTGAAACCGATGAAGCTCCTGGGAGTTCAAAAGATACTTCAAAGGCAGCAGAAGACACTGTTGAGGAAGCTGAAGAAGAGGCTGAGGAAATAGTCAAAGAAACAGTGGAGGAAGTTGAAGAGGAAGCCGCTGAAAAAAAAGCGGAAATAATCGAAGAAGAATCTACTGAAGACTCTGAAAAAGGTGAAGACGATAGCCCCGAAGGCGATGATGAAGTCGAGAAGGGCTGAGTTTCCTTCCTGACAGAAGAGAGCGGGAGGGAGGACAACTTCCTCCCGTAAAACAATGAAAAGAAAACAGAGAATTTACGGTCATACGCTTGGATGTCGCTTGAATGCGTATGAAACTGAAGCGCTCCTTGAGGAGTTCAGGCTCAGTTGTGGAATTGAGAGAGCTGACTGTCCGGAGAATGCTTCACTGATACTTGTTAATTCCTGTGCTGTTACAGGAAGAAGTACTGCTCGTTCACGAAAGGCTGTCAGGTATTTTCGGAAAAGAACAGACGCCGTTGTGATAGTTACAGGATGTGTAGCCCAGGTTGCACCGGATGAATTCAGTGATCAGAACGCTATTATCGTGCCAAACACCGACAAGAGTCATCTCGTTGAGACAATTGCTGCTATACTTGATATTGAATATTCTGCCGATAACAGCGAGCAGGATATCCCTTCCGGTGCTCTGTTTCCAGTCCATGCTCCTGAGGTAATCTCTCGAACAAGAGCTTTTCTGAAGGTTCAGGACGGCTGTGATAACCATTGTTCCTACTGCATAGTACCTGCTGCGCGTGGGCGGTCCAGAAGCCAGCCGAGAGAGCTGGTGCTGTCACAGGCCCGGAAACTCGCTTCTGCCGGATTTAAAGAGATCCTTCTGACAGGAGTGGATCTTGTCAGGTACGGTAATGATATGTACGGAGATGATTATGGCCTTGTACAGCTGGTTCGTGATCTTCTTTCAATCGGAGGGTTCCGTGTTCGACTGAGTTCAATGGAACCAATTGGATTATCAAGTAACATGCTTGAGGGTATTGCCTTGCCTGGTGTCTGCAGGCATATGCATATACCCATTCAGAGCGGGTCAGATAGAATTTTAAGTCGAATGAAAAGAAAGTATTCAAAACAGGTTATTATAGAACTTCTCGATAAATGCATGGAACTGTTTCCCGGGCTTGCTCTCGGAGCGGATATCATTGTCGGATTTCCAGGAGAGACTTCAAAGGATTTTCAAGATACTGTTGACCTCATATCGCATCCTGCGGTATCCTATCTTCATGTATTTCCATTTTCCGCCAGACCCGGAACTCCCGCTGCTTCGTATACAGAGGATATGATACATACTGAGACAATTACAGAAAGAGCTGTTTACCTCCGATCACATTCTGACGAAATCAAACGCAAGTTCAGAAATGATCAGATGGGAAAAAGCGCTTTTGCTCTGGTAGAATCCAGGTTTGATAAAATTTCAGGAAGACTTATAGGCATGACTGATAACTATATACCGGTTCTGACTCCTGACGGCAGCAGGGAGGGGGAGCTGGTTTTGATGACAATAAAGGATAATAATATCTGCTGGAATACAAGATAAAATGATAGATAGTAATAGTGGATTCCTGATAGGTATAACCGGTAACAGCGGCTGCGGTCAGACTACAGCTGCAGAGTATATAAGTGAAGAGTGCTCAGGCATATGCTCGCTTGATCTGGTTGGTCACAGACTGCTTGACCGTCGATATGTTATTTCCGAACTGGCTGATTCTTTTTCTAGAACTGAATTCAATCATATGGATGGAGAGAGTATACGAATTGAGCTGAGAAAGATGGTACTCAATGACACGAAGGCATATGCGATACTGAATTCAGTTCTTCATCCAAGAATGATCAGGTGGGCTGTAAACTCCGCTCGAATTCTCAGAAAACTGAAAGGAATATGGGTTCTTGAGGGTGCGCTCATCTGTGAGCTTGAAATTCATAAAATGCTTGATTATCTGATTGTAATACATGATTCAGAATACAGATCTGTAAGTCGTGTTGCAGCAAGGGATAACATATCATTAAAAGATGCGGCAAAACGGTGGGAAGTTCAATTACCAATTGAGAACAAGTCAATCATGGCTGATGAGGTTGTAAATAATTCGGGAGAACTGGATAACATGAAGCAACAGATTCTTACTATATTCCAGTGTATTAAGAAAAACATGCTGAACTGATCTGAAAGAGAGTTAATAATGGCGCATAGAACAAGAAAAAGATTAACAAAAACAGAACTTAAGAAAGATCCCATTAATGATGGTATCATGAAGAGCATTTCATATCTTCAGGAACACCTGAAGCAATTCATTATCGGCGCAGTAATCCTTGTAGTGTTTGTACTTGTTGTTCAGTCAGTTTCACAAAATGCTGATAGACAGGCAGATGAAGCCTCCGCGCAGTATTATCTTGCAGGACAGCTTTATGATATGGGAATGAACAGTTTCCGTTATGGTCAGTATGAAATGGCAATAGGACAATTTCAAACCGCGCGACAGGTTGCCTCTAACAATTTCAGAGCATACCCGGGAAGAATTTCTGGAAAGAGATCAGCTATTCTTGCAGCCAAAATAGGCATAATGCTCAGTATGGAAAGTGAGGTCATTCCGGCATTGCAATCATTCATTGCTTCTGATCCCGGCGGTGATATAGAAAATTCCGCACGTTTACACCTGGCAATCGCTCTTGAAAACAGGGGTGGAGAGAACGACCTTATAAATGCTCAGGAACTTTACATTGAAATTCTCGAGAATACTGCTGAACGTTCACAGCTTGCCTGGGAATCCAATTACGGACTTTCCAGGATTTTCATGAGATACAACGATTATGAGACTTCAAGGCAATATCTGCATTCAGCATTTGAAATCTCGAAGGATACAACGGATTTCATGTTCTACCAGCTTGCACGACTGGATATGGTTCAAGACATCAGAAACTAATAGATAGTTAATCAAACATCGCGGGGACACGCATATAAAATTGTATGTCCCCGTATTTTTACATTCCTAAGAAACCTGTGCTGGGGTAATTTGAGTAATTGTTTGTTTGCTGTCATAAATAGCTTGTTCTGTGCTGATCTGTCCAGAAGGGGATAAAGGATATTGA
>JAIOQY010000083.1 GCA_021108435.1 Candidatus Aegiribacteria sp. | reverse complement strand
AATTCTTGGCGGAGCCGAAGCTTCCATAAGGATAAGGCGGGAATAATTCCCGCCCATTATTAGCTGATGACTGTTCTGTGCTAGTCTATGAGCACAAACGAAGTGGAAATCCTTTCACGACCGATATCCAATACACAGTAGTAGACACCCATGGGCAGAAGTGATCCCGAACCCTGCCCGTGATCTATCGTATAGGTGCTTGAACCTTCAGGGATACTTCCAAGATCGGTTGTGCTTTTCAGCCTGCCTGTAACATCGTAGATATGTACCTCTACTGTTACTTCAGTATCTGACTCGATTTCAATGGTTATCGCTCCTCTTGTGACACCTATGAGATGAACATCAGTCAGTAATTCACACGATGATATGCCGCTAATTGGCTGATCAGATCCTCCCACTATATTTTTCCATAGACTGCCATTGCCTCCAACAGCGTAAACGTATACGGAGGGAACAAAACTTGGCCCCTTTACACTGCAGATTCCATAGAGACAAGTTGTTGTCACCGTATCTATAGCCCAATTTTCCCAGGGTGGAGTATTTCCATTATACCTTGTGCTGTAAATAGTATTAGTATTATCGCAAATACTCCAGGCTAAAGGAGGAAATCCTGGAATATCGATACAGGTGACCGCGAATTTTCCACCACCGGAACCCGGCAGAGTACTCCAGTTTGATCCTCCATTAACAGTGTAATAGCATCCATCATTGGTGGTTGCGGTCCATCCTAACTGGGTATTATCTACACAGAAATCAATATCACTTATCCGTTTATTAAGAACAGAGGGCCAGTATGGATTCGGGTTCATCTGTCTTCTACATAATGCATATATAGCGTTAAAATGGATTTGTCTTCCGATGAATACATTTGTTCCCCCGCCATATGTATATATAGTTTCTATACGAAATCCGGTCGTATGGTTGTATCGCCAAGGTGGCCATGATGTTGATAGACGTACTATGCACCCACGGGCCCCTTTGTATCCGCAGACCCATCCATCATATTCGCTGAAGATTGAAATATCTGAAAATTCCAAATCGTATCCGTTGGCGGAATCACTGTAAGCAAGATACCAATCCGAACCACCATTCACAGTCTTATAGATCTCCCCGGCAGTTGTTGCCACCCAACCTGTGCTGGAGCTTATAAAATCAACTCCTGATACATCATCAGAAACATCTAGTAGAGACTGATTAGTCCATTCATATCCACCATTACTGGTTTTAATTATGGTTCCATTCAATCCCACTGCCCATCCGGTGTCGTTGTTTACAAAAAAGACGTCCGTTAGACATTCTGTTGTTCTCGTGTATTCAGAAAGATCAACCCATGCAAGAACAGTACCAGTTCCAAGGAAAAGCAAAAGGAACACAGCAATTAGTGTTTTCGATGACATTATGCACCTCCAATGTTTGCCGTGAATACTGCAACATATATTATTATTTATCCCTTTAAAAGTCAATAACTAATGAATAATTAAATTCTTCACTTATATTCACAGGAGAATCCTACAGAGTTGTGTGTAAAAATACTTGATTAAAAGATAAGATCAATGCATTCAAGGCAAATACACAAACTAAATACCTAACCGTAAATGAGATGATGCGCTGGTCAAAGAGAATATCGTACACTTGAAGTAGCTTCGAATAAGGGTGGAAAGATTACCATCCTACAATACCCTTGATACCAGAATGGATACACTTGATCCGCTGATCCCGAAGCTCAGAAAGGGCAGTTACTATCCCTCCTTGCTTCTTGAGCAGAGGAAGCGACCAGATAGCAGTTGCTTGGTGTGTTATGTGATGGGCTCCACACGGATGTATGCGATCCTGCAGGGAACTGATCGCTAATCAGTTCAGCAACCAGCCATCCTGAGAGATCAAAAATCTACAGTTCAATTTCAGTCTGCCGGACGTACATCGAAATAGGGCGGGAATAATTCCCGCCCTTCCTGTTCAGATACTGTCTGCTATTTCTTCATCTTTGCATGCCAGTCTACCAGTATCGGGCTGGCTATGAATATCGACGAGTAGGTTCCCACAACTATACCGATCATCAGAGTTAACGAGAATTGTGACAACACTCCGCCCGAGATCAGGAAAAGCATCAGAGCCGCCATGAACGTGGTCACTGATGTGATAACGGTTCTGCTGAGAACCTCGTTGATGCTGATGTTCACGGTCTCGGCAAGGTTCTTGCCTTTTCTCAGACGCCTGTCCTCCCTGATTCTGTCAAAGACAACGATAGTGTCATTGATGGAATAGCCGACAATAGTCAGGATCGCCGCGATGATCGTCAGCGAAATATCAAGCTGTATCAGAGCGAGAAGTCCGATCGTTATAAGGGTGTCGTGAGCAAGCGCCGCTACAGCTGCAACGCCCCACTTGAACTGGAAACGATACCATACATAAAGGACGATGAATATCATCGACATGAAAATGGCGTTAAGCGCCTTGGATTTCAGCTCTTCTCCGACCCTGGGTCCGATCTGTTTGATAAAGGAGAGTTCTTCAGTGTCAGCATCGTATTCCATCGGAACACACCCGTTTATCTCCAGGGCGGTGTAGACTACATCTTTATCGGTCTCCGATGTGCGGATGACATAAGCTGCTTCTCCTGAATCTCCTTCATAATCCATGAGCTTCTGTACCTGTACGCCCTGAAGCCCTGAATCAGTCAGCAGGTTCTTCAGATCATCGGTGCCGATCTCTGTATTACTGATCACATTTGTCTCAAGACCACCGGTGAAATCGATGTCCAGATTAAGTCCCCCGTTTATGAAGTATGCACCGGCTCCGATAAGTAGAACCACTGCGGAGATTATATAGGTTTTCTTTCGCATCTCAACGAATGAGAAATGCTTCTCTCCCAGAAGAGACCATCTGCCGAAGCTGATGTCCATTCTTTTCTTGCTTTTAAGAAGAAGCTCTATGAAAGCCCGTGAGAAGACAAGAGAACAGAACATACTGGCCAGAATACCTATCGATAGTGTAACAGCAAATCCTTTGATGGGGCCTGTACCAAATTTGTACAGGACAAGCGCGGTAATAAGTGTGGTGATGTTCGCATCAAGAATTGTTACGAATGCTCTTGAATATCCTGCCTTTACGGCTGCGCGAATGCCTTTGCCTGATCGTTTCTCTTCTCTGATTCTCTCGTATATGAGCACACTGGCATCAACCGCCATACCAATCGTAAGGATAATACCCGCAATTCCAGGAAGCGTCAGTGTAGCGTTCAATCCTTTAAGCCCGAGTTGAGCAAGGGGGCCGGGGAAACAGAGAACTCCCATGATAATAAGCATATCGAATACGAGGGCCATTATCGCGATTATACCAGCTGTTCCGTAATAGATGATGATGAACGCCGCAATGAGGAGAGTAGCGATTATCCCTGCAATCATACCCCTGTTGATCGACTGCTGGCCAAGGCTGGGGCCAATAGTCTGTTCTTCTGCTATCTCCAGTTCCGCCGGAAGTGATCCTGCTTTCAGAACAAGCCTGAGGTCTCTGGCTTCCTCGGTCGTAAACCCTCCGGATAATCTTGTTCCGGATCCAGATATCCGTTCACGGATGGTTGCCGCGGAATACACGGTTCCGTCAAGAACAATGGCAACTCTTTTGCCAACGTTATTGCCGGTTATTTGTTCCCAGTTATCTCTTCCCTGTGAATCGAATTCCACTATAAGATATGGATTGTTGTTAAGAGACTGTGCGCTTCCCATTCGGATTCTAACGTCTGTCAGACTTGCACCGGTAAGGAAATAATTTTCATTTACCTGGTCAGAATTACGCTCCCAGCCTCTTGTCATGTCTCTTGGAAGAAGATAGAGTGCTCGGAAAGAACCATCAATTGTTTCTTCAAGTCTGCCGAATTTAAAGACGAGGTTGGCTTCCTTCAATATTGAATCAACATCTGGTCTGTTGATTATATCGTTCAGCCTGTCCATTGTGTCACCGTCATAAACCAGCCAGTCTCCCGGAGATATGCTCACTGATGATCGGGCTATGTCCTCCTGCGCAATTTCAATCATGGTGCCCAGGCTGCCGGGTCTATCAAGTTCAGGCAGTGTTACATCCTGAGATTCCTGATTCGAACGAATCTCTTCCGGCTGCGGCAGAGAAAAACCTTCCGGAGCAACTGACAGGCCTATCGAGTCAACAACATCGGAAGCTTGCGAAATCTCTGTTTCAGTGGGATCCGAAGGTCTTTCCATCAGGCTGTCCAGTGGAGCAGGAACCATGTCCTCGGAACCTGACGTAATGAGATTATCAATTTCTCTTAGAACCGGAACACTTGCGGTTGTCGGGTGTTCTTCCGTCGGATAGGCAACCAGTTTGAATTCAAGCAAAGCCTGTCTTTCGACAATAGCGCGTGCTCTCGCCGGATCTCGAACTCCAGGGAGCTGAATGACTATTCTGTCCTCTCCCTGTCTGGTTATGGATGGTTCTGATACACCGAACTCATTGATCCTGTTCCGTATAACTTCAAGAGCCTGATCAATTGCGTCCTGCTCATCCAGTCCGGGTGTAGGCTTTACCATATAGGAGAGGTACATCCCTCCTTGAAGGTCCAGTCCTAGTTTTATCGTACCTTCCCGCTCCTGGTTCAATTCTCTGTACTCCGCGATGAGTTCCTCTCCGCCTTCATTCTGAAGACTGTCAAGAACTGCTCTGAGATGCGGATTATCCGTTTCCGGCTGGACGCTTGCCTCAGCACGATCTCTTTCTTCGGCAGGCATAGAGTACCATCGAATCGTGGGCCATACCATAAGAAGAGATGCTATGAAAAGAGTTATTGAAGTCCAGTTACGCCATCTGGCGGTTTTATTCATATGTAACAACCTCCGTAGAAGCCTTCAGTAGAAGCCTGTCTAACTTGACATTCCGTCCGTGAAAATACAGCTGGAATATGATATCCAGCTGTTTATTACCGTATATACTTCAGCGAATCCGGCTGAATATAATGAAAACTACAGGAACAGATGAATACAGAGTGAAATGGCATCCGTCAACAAGGTGTGTTTTTAGTTACACATCTATCTTGTGGTGCTGTTCAATTCAAATCGAACAGGCTGGCCCTGAGGTGTATGGCATAGAAAGGAGAGTCCCCTGTCCTGCGCAGCAAAAGTTACGATGTGATTGAAACCGTTCCTGGCAAGCGATCTGGTTAATAAAAGATTCGCCTTATGTATGGATACTGAATTGAGCAGATCCATCGATTTTACAAGCGTATCTCCTGAAGCTGAGGATACCGGTCTGAAACCGGAGCCGTAACATATAGCGGCAAAATCTTCTTCAATCTGCCTGAACGGATCTCTCTCTGTTTCTTCCTGCGTTGTATCGGTCGGTTGAAGTTTCTGGTCCTGAGAGACCATCACAAACAACCCGGCAAAAACTGCAATCGAGAGAAGGATTAATCCCACCTCACTCCATGTCATATATTTTGCCTTTCTCATGAAGGAAGAATCTAATATTTTCAGGACGTCTGGAAGATTCTCTGAACACCTTGACAAGTCAACCTGAACAAGAAGGAGAAATGTGAAACTGATATTGCTGTTTATCGTCCTGCTTATCCCCTTTGTAATCGAGGCTGATGTTTCCAGCCAGGGAATTTCGGCTGAGGGAGGTCTCAGTGGTTATCCCTTCCTTCCAGGATCAATAGTATTAGATAGAGGTTTTCTTAGAATTCAGGGAAAGCTTGAGTATACAGAAATGAAGAATGACACCGGCAATTGTCTTCTTCTTCCCTTGAGTATTGTCTGGGGCTGTATCGATAATCTTGAATTCGGTGGCGAGATACCGGTCTATTTAAACGACTCCTCTGGCGACGGACATCTTCTTGGAGATATCTCAGCCGGGTGTTCATGGCTTTACGAAACCGCTCGCGGAGGATCTGCTCTGGTTTTCAAGGGGCTCATTACTCTGCCCACGGGAAGCGAGGGTCGGGATACCGGTTCTGAGCTTGCCTTCGGAATAGCAACAAGTACAACCTTCCGTCTTCTAAGGCTGCATACAGCAGCTTCCTACGTTCTTAATGGAGGCAGTAATCCTTTCGAGGGTCGTATTATTGATTACATGAAATTCTCTGCCGGAGGATCCAGCTACATCACCGGTGACCTTCAAATCATATGTGGCCTGGATGGCACTACAACGGGTGATCTGGGTCTTGCGGCGACAATAACATCCTACGCTGTTGATAATGCTGCTCTGTTCGTTTCGATGAGAGCCGGACTCAGTGGAAATAGGGAATACAGCATCTCGGCAGGAGTTGCCTGGACAGGTTCAGGTTTTTAGCGAGGACACGCAGCAGAGCCTCATGTTTTTGGGGACACGCAGCAGAGCCTCATGTTTTTGGGGACACGCAGCAGAGCCTGCATGTCCCCTTATACTGTGTATGGTGAGATTTTTCTCAGTTTCTCTATTATCGGCGGAAGCACTTCAAGCACGTAATCAATCTCCTGATCCGATGTGTACATACTGAGGCTGAAGCGTATCGCGGTATTCGCGTCAGCGGTACTGATTCCCATGGATGTGAGAACATAGCTTGGATCTTTGCTCCCTGTACTGCAGGCGGATCCTGAAGATACGAAGATCCCCGCAAAGTCGATTAAAGTAAGAATGGCTTCACTTTCCACGTTTATGAAAAGAACTGTTGCCGTATTGGGGAGTCTTTCCGCAGAGGCTCCAACTATAACCGCTCCGGGACATTTACTACGAATACCTGATTCAAGCTTTTCCAGAAGAGAGGATGTTTTCAATGCTTCCTCCGCAATGAAGAACCTTGCCATCTCTGCGGCTTTTCCAAGCCCGACGATCCCGGCGATATTGTAGGTTCCTGATCTCACCCCTTGTTCCTGATGTCCGCCATGCATGAACGGATTCAGTCTTAATCCTTTGCGAACATAAAGCGCGCCGACACCTTTTGGTCCGTGGAATTTGTGAGCTGAAAGACTGAGAAGGTCTATTCCCTCGGCCTTCACATCAACCGGAATCTTGCCGACCGCCTGAACAGCATCCGTATGGAAAAGCGCCCCTGCTCTGTGGGCTATCTCCGCGGCTTCCTTAACAGGCATAATGACGCCGGTTTCATTGTTTGCTTTCATTATGGACACCAGACCGGTTTCAGAGTTGACCAGTTCTTCAAGGGAATCCATAGAGACAGAACCGCTTTTATTCACCATGACCAGACCGAGAGGATGCCCGGTCTGCTCGATATATCTGGCAGTCTCAAGAACTGCTGGATGTTCCACAACGGATGTTACAAGCCCCGGTTTCTCGGAATCTGCTCCTGCACCGTAAAACAGGGCAGTGTTATCGCTTTCTGTTCCTCCTGATGTAAAGAAGATTTCTGAAGGTTCTGCACCGATTAGATCAGCGACCTGCTGCCTGGCTTTTTCTATGTCCTCAATGAGATTACTGCCGAATGTATGAAAACTTGATGGATTGCCGTACTTATCTTTATAAAACGGCATCATTGCATCAAGAACTTCAGGAGCCATCCGGGTAGTCGCGTTGTTATCCAGATAGACTTCCATCAGTCAATCCTCACTTCAACTGTACTCCCTGTTCTGTCATGAAGCTCCTTTTCAAGTATTTCAGTAACCTTCTGTCTGTTTGCGTCTACATTGCTTATTCGAATCCGTCCTGGATGAACGTGCTCTATACGGATTGTCCTGTCTCCAAGGATACTTCTGAGTTTGCCGGGATTCTCAGCCAGTATATCCTTAATAGCAACTGCGATTGCATCTCTTTTGGTGATGAAATTGTTAATCGCGTCTGACAGTGCGTCATGACCCATTACCGAGCAGTGGTATTTCTCTGCGGGCATACCTCCAAGGAATTTAACAATCTGGCTGTTTTTTATTCCTTTAGCCTCTTCAAGAGTCAAACCTTTAGCTATTTCTGTAAGAGCAGAGGCCGCTGCTATAGCTCCGGCACAACCGAAAGTCATAAACCTGATATCGGAGATTCTGTCATCATCATCTACTTTGATATCAAGCGTCATAGCATCTCCACACTGAGGGGAACCTACTTCGGAATGGCCGTCAGGATTATCAAGCTCCCCAGCGTTGCGCGGATTCATGAAATGATCCATCAATATCTCTGAATACTTCCACATGACTATGATTCTCCCCAATGAACATCCCCTGCGATCAGATCCTCAAGGGAATGATTCTTCATGAAGGAGTCGAACATATCTCTGAGACTCATCCAGAGAGGTCTGGTTACACATGTCTCCTCAAGAGGACACTGCTTCGTTTCATAGTTCTTTGATGGAGAACAGTTTACTCCGTCAGACAGACATGATGCCGGAAGAAAATCCGTTTCGAGAACGCTTATTACATCGAAAAGGCTTATCTCCGCCGGCGGAACCCCAAAAACGTATCCGCCTCCCGGCCCTCTTTTACCTTTGACTATTCCGGTTATTCTCAGTTTTCCGAATATCTGCTCGAGATAACGAACAGATATCTGTTCCTGCTCTGACAGCAGAGAAAGAGATACCGGGATATTCTTCTTCTGTTTCATCATCCTTGCCATTCGCGCAAGAACCCTCAGTGCGTACCTGCTTCTGGTCGATATTAACATATTTCCCCCTATTCCTATCGGAATATGAGTATATATAGATTCGATCTTTCGTCAAGCCCTCTTTCGATGAGTAATGATATGCTTCGTAATTACCCCGCCAACAGCGATTGCGATTACTCCCACCATCATTAAAAACAGCGCTATTCTGAGGGCCGACGGGAGGGGATCACCTGATTCACCGCTTCCCGCGAAGAGAACCTCAATATCAAACGACACCGTTACCGGTTGAAAATTCCCCCTGTTGCTGATGATCAGAACAAGGCTGCCAAAGCCGTTAATTCTCATATCAAATTCTCCGGATGAGGAAGAAACGTAATCCAGAGTATCAACGTTACCGCTGTTATTCCTCCACCGCATGTAGTCATCTGTGTGAAAAAGCAGCAGCTCTACTGAAGAAGTATCAGGGAGAATATCTATTGATACGGAAAGCCTGGAGCTGTCAGCCTGATACTCCTGAAGAGCGAACCTGACGCTTCTGTACTGACCTACTGAAATATGCAGGTCTTCTGTCTCGATGAGAGAGAAATGCCCTCCGTACAGAATTGAGACAGCAAGCAGTATGATAATCGGAAATGTCTTCATTCTCATTGAAATAGTATAGTAAGGATAGACAGCATTGCCACTCCCTCTGACGAATCTGTCGGTTGGAGATCAGGGAAGGAATCTTTTATATGTTTTTCGGAAAGATAAGCGAATATGCCCGGTAGAGGAATTTATTACTCTTTCGCCTCATGTCTTACGAAGCTGGCAGGTTTCAGAGGTGCGGAATTCCTCAGCGGAATTCTCTCTTCTCTCAGATATTCAGGCAATAGAGAACATAACCGTGTTTACCTCGGACACCTTGCCAGAGTGTTTCCCGGAATGAGCGGCAGCGATTTGAAAGTACTCCTGAAGCAATACTGGAGGGTTCATCAGAGAGCTTTCTTAGGTCTTTTCTTCGCGAGAAGTCTCCAGGAAGGCAATGCTCCTGAAAGGGTCGAACTGGAGAACAGATTTCTCCTGGATGAAGCTCTTGCGGAAGGAAAAGGGGTTCTTCTTCTTGTTCCACATTTCGGGGATGAACGCATGCTGCATATTCTTCTTGCCATTCTCGGATATCCATTGCATGTCATCTCTTCAAGATATGCTGACGCGGCTGATTCTGTGAAAAAAGCCAGGCTCTCTGTCAGTACCAGGTGGCATCACGTGGCTTTTCCAGATGAAAACCCGCGGTGGATCTACGAAACCATTAAAAGGGGACATATAATTCAAATAGCTCCCACAGCATGGGGAGGACCGAAAGGTCACTGGGTAAACAGTTTCGGTGTTCCTGTACTTGCTTCATCAACACCTCTGAGACTTGCTGAGACAACCGGATGCAAGCTGCTTGTAGCCTGTAATTACGCTTTGCCGGGCGTTCGATACAGAATAGTCTTTCAAAGCTTTTATCCTGAGCATTTCGACTCAAGGGGAACAGCTGACTTGTTCAGAATGTTTGAGATACTGGGAAAAGATCATCCGGATCAATACAACTGGATGAATCTTGTGATTAGACATAGAGAGACAAATACTATGGCGCGACTCGGCGGAATTCCCAGAGAGGAGAAGAAAGTTGAGTCACTCGCGATTGAGTCTGACTGGGATCCGGAGAATATATGCGATTTTCAGTCTGTCTCTTCTCTTAAGGGTCTGTCCAGATAGATTCGCCTGAGGGCCACTCCCTGTATAATCAGATACAATCCGACCAGAAGCGGTATCAATCCTGTTCCGGCAGCAATCAGTGGCAGAATTGAGGAATGAGTCGCTGATTCAATCGTTTCAGCAGCCTTTTCAAGATGATCAACGGCTTCGTTAAACGCTTCTTCAGTGTTGAACAGATCTCCTGCAAGAGAATCGACTCTATTCGCTACTTCTTCAAGAAGAGGCTCCATGGGCTGCAGTGTGGCCGACAGATGCTCCATTCCAACAATTGTTTGACCTGAAGTAGAGTATGTGTTTTCCAGACTGGACAGTACTTCTACAAAATGATCCTCGCCGATCACGGATAAAATAGCCCGGGGAAGGTTCTCTATACTCTGTGCTACAGTAAGGGTAAGATAACGCACATCTTCAGTGGTTACCTTTATACTGTTGATGGTTATCCATGTTTCGTGAATAACTTCACTCGTACTTCTTATGGAACTGCTGACATCCGTAATCAGAGATGATGATGTTCCGAAATCCCTGCCGATAAATTCTACTGCTGATCTCGCGCTGTAAATTCCCTCTGAAATAGACACAAGGCTTCCCTTCACAGGTTCCCATGCGGCAAATGCGACAACTATGATCAAACTTCCCACTATGATCGCAATTCCGCCTAGAATCCAGGAAAGCCATACTGAAAGACGGTACGAAACAAGATTCCTGCTTTTCATTTTCTATCCCCTGTTCGGAATGTCAATTAGTCCGCATATCTCACCAGAGTTACTACTGCAACGGCGCATAAGACACTCGCATACTGCGTTATGCTCAATCG
>JAIOQY010000082.1 GCA_021108435.1 Candidatus Aegiribacteria sp. | reverse complement strand
TTTGGTACCCCCGACGGGATTCGAACCCATGCTTCCGGCTCCGGAGGCCGACGCTCTATCCAGCTGAGCTACGGGGGCATTTTGATTTATTCAATGCTTAAACGGAAATTCTTTCAACTTCCGGTTCTTTGCCATTCTCAAGTTTAAGTAAAGCTATGGATCTTCTCTTCATGCTCTCACATACAGCTCCGGGATTCAGGCGGAGAACTCCGTTCTTAATATCGTTGTGATAGACATGTGAATGTCCGAAGATGATTATATCAGGTTTCTCCGAAATGAATTTATCCAGTATCCTGTTCTCAATACGGAAGCGTGAACCGGCACCATGTGTCATGCAGATCTTATATCCCTCAATTTCAAGCTGAAGGCTTTCTGGATACATGTTTCTCAATTCGTAAGGATCCATGTTACCGTGAACGGCTTTTACTGATGCAAATCGTTGGAGATCATGAATTACACTTATATCAACCATATCCCCTGAGTGGAGAATCAGGTCGCATTCAGCACAGATCTCATATACCCGGCCAGGTAAAGCACCCAGCCTGGTGGGTATATGAGTATCTGAAAGAACAGCGATTTTCAATTATACTTTTTTCTTCTTGTGCCTGTTTGCGCGTCGTCTTTTCTTCTTTTTATGTGTTGCTATCTTTTTACGTTTTCTTTTCTTCCCGCTCGGCATCTTACTCCGCGACCTTGTTCTTCACAAGTCTGGAGGGTTTGAATACGGGAACTCTACGCTGAGGAACTGTAACGGCAGCACCAGTATGAGGATTCCTGGCAATGCGTCTCTTGCGTTCGACAACCTTGAATGTACCAAAACGTCTGATCTCTACATGCTTGTTATTGTAAAGAGCTTCTCTTATTTCCTCAAGAAATCCGTCTACAACTGCTGCAACATCTTTCTTGTTGAGTTTGATATCATTGCTTGCTGCAATCTTCGAAACGATATCAGCTTTCGTCATTTTCTTCCTCCAGAACTGGTTTGTGTTTAGCCGGTGTTTATTATTCCGGCACCGTTAAAGCATTAATTACCTTCTATCCAGCGCGAACCGATAAGATAGACAATAACAATGAGTTCGGCAAGCCCTGAAAAAACAATTAGAAATTCAGTGTTTAATAACATTGGAAAACGCTATTTCGCGTTTTACTAGCGTTTCTTATGTAGATTGAAGACATGAAGTATATAAGGCATTTCAGGTATTGATTGATGCGGCTGAAGAGAGCAATTTCGGGGCTTAGAGAAAGCGGAGAGCAAAACTCCCCGCTTTTTCTGGTGGAGCTGACGGGAGTCGAACCCGTGACCCCCTGACTGCCAGTCAGGTGCTCATACCAACTGAGCTACAGCCCCTCTGAAGTACGGGTACATTATGAAAATGAGTCTGAAAGTCAATAGTCTCAGGCTTTATCTGAAGGTGTATCCAATCTCCAGAAAGCCCCTCCTGAAGGAACTCTTATGAATTCATCCGGGATCTCCATAAGTACCAATTCGATCGTCATCGAAACAGTGCCGTCGAATAGATGACCACCTCTGGATGACATGTCCTCATCAGCAAGACTTACATGCAGATGAACGAATGGTTCACCCTCCTTCATGGATACATTACCCTGCAGGGATAGTATTTCGGAAGATGGCTTGACTGTTTCCTTTATGTATTCGGTACCGTCATAGCGGCCAATTACAATGTTTTCCAGCATTCCAATTCCAGCAACTATAGCAGCTGCGTTAACTTCTTGCTCTTTACACCATTGTGCCAGTGTTTCCGGAAATTGTTCTCCCTTATCGAATCGGATAACCGTCCTGTTATTATCTCTGTAGATTACTTTCACCTGTCACTCGCCTCTGTCCAGCTTCTTTGTCCAGTCTCTATCGATCCATGTCCCGATGGGCAGGACAATCTGTAACCTTCATCTGTTTGTTCCATGATATATTCCTCACGTGTTCCCGGACATTGAAGAGGCCATATTCTTCCTGCGAATTCATCCAGTTCAGTAATGCTTCCAGCCCATTCTCCTTCAGCATCCCTGAAAGATGCCTGATCTGTGCATAGTGTATTCATATTCGCATGGCACTGTCTCTTTAAAGATATCTCTGAAATCTTCTTATGACCGCTGCATTCAAATACCACATATAATAGTAATATCGCAATCGCTGAAATAACAATTATCCAGATAGCTTTTTTATTCTTCATTTTCACTTCAGTATAATTAGTTGTCTTGTTATAGGTTCTATCCCAGGGGCACAAAATCTTGCGAAGTACAGCCCCGGAGGAACAGGATTGCCCTGTGAGGTTATGCAGTTCCATTGAATTGTGCCTGATCCATATAGTTCATTATCAAGAATAACCACTACTCTACCTGCAATGTCATGAATCGTAAGAATCCCTGATCCTTCAGGAGCAGCCCATTCGAATTCCACACTGGAAAGTACAGGATTAGGGTACGGTATTGAAAGGAATGGTATCAGTGCTGGAATATCTGAACCTGTTACTCCCGTACCCGATATGGGTATATCTAATGTTAGAGGAATATGATTCCTGCTCCATACTGTAAGTGCAGCCGTATCAGTATCATCTGTAGTTGTCAGTGTTATTTGAACCTGTCCTGAAGCGTCAGTATAATCCACCTCATACATTACAGGCTCATCCCATTCTCCCTGAATAAAACAGATTCTTGCGCCTTCCAGAGAACCGGTGTTGTCCTGAACATTCACCGTAACATAGTTTGGACCAACACCCAGAGTATCTGGTCCATCCACCTGAAGAACTCCATCTGGAGCCTCTGACCACATAGGCAGCTCCGGATCACCGAAAAGAGTTATTGATTTTGCAATCCAGTCATAATGCGTATCAGTCGGAATGAGGGGAATGAACTCGTCCCATGCCATGGCGTGTGCCACTCCAAGATGGTACATATCCTCCGTAAAGAAGTTTGCGAAGAACTCTTGATCAACCAGCTCGCTCCACTGGTTCCCGGGTTCTGACGGTTCCCCCCATCCATATCTCGTATTCATCATGCAGAATCCACCGCCACCCGGTGATCTTATCCATGCCTCAGCAAGACAATTCCCCATATCAAAACCACCGGAATTACAGGCCATTGTATTCCATATTGATACCCTGCCCTGATCGGATATGTTCGTAAGTCCGGTAAAATCACTGCTGTTCAGGCTTCCAACGCCTATTGAAACACCACTCTGACTGCCGTGTCCCGCATGGTTAACAAGGTTCATACCCTGATTAAGCATCTCCATGGACAGTGTGTAACTCTGTGTACCTGCGCTCTCGTAGAGTTTGATAACAGGCTGCCAGACTGCAGGAGTGTACAAAGTGTCTACTTTTTCTTTTCCGGCGCTTCCGGGACAGTAAGGGCTGCTCCAGAGAATTCCGGTTGTAAAGCCCATCGAAGTCTGCCATGGATCAGTATCACGCGAATCCTCCAGTGAGGGATTCTCGTATGTGATGATCTTGTTTACGAAGATATCAGCCTGAGAACTGTTTTCTACAGATGCTCTTCCAATGAAATAATCTGGATGATAATCCATTATGTCACCATCGATCTCACCCCAGATGCCGTTGCCGTTAGCATCCCAGAGATCTGTACCGACGTTGATATCGTTCATGTCCTGAAAGTAGATATCCGCGGCAGGATCACCAACGTACCCTTCAGCTGTTGCCCAGCAATTCCTGTGAGGCACGAGGGGTGTATCTCCTCCGAGCAGAACATATGTAGGAGGTGAATCGTCATAAATATCCCTCAGGAAAAATCTAAGTTTCTGAGCAGCATCAACACCTGTATACGTAAATTCTATGTATTCCATTGTGACGATTGAAGCTGGAATGCCATTCATTGTCTTGTACTGAGCAAGGGATTCGAACACTGAAACAAGCGAATCTCTTGTTACAATCAGATATTCACCCCATGGAAGATCCTTTGCAGGAACTAATAAAACATTTGAAAGGGCTATCTGGTCAGCATTGAGAACGGTCCTTTCCAGCAGATTCTCCATGACTTTTAATCCTGTAATACCTCTTCTGATTGGAGAAACATGAATATTACCGCTGTGGTAATAAATCCTCATGGTTATTGATCTGGTAAAGGTCGCTCTACTGGAAACCGGATCCCAGAAAACGGGAAATATTCGCATGTTAAGAATATTATTCCCCATCAGTCCGCCCTGCTCTCCAGGGATTACTCTCTGATAATCAGGAGTTTCTCTGTAAGCTTCAGGATTTCTGGAGGTTGGTGAAAACAGTTCCGGTTTTGAAAGGGGTACTCCTGCTTGAACAGGTTTAATGTCATACGAACTGGGAAGCGTAATCTCATCAAAATGAATGACTGTAACTGAGTCCACAATCGCATCCGCGGGAAGCAGAATACTGACAGGAAATACAGGAAGTGACGGATCGCCGGGAATGCCGCAGTTGGTTGCGCCAGGGATGTAGAAGTATTCTCCGAACGGACTTTCTTTTACAACAGGTCGTGAAACTGGAGATTCCCACGTAATATTCATTTCTCCTGCTGAAACAGTCGAAATCAGTATAACGGTAAACAAGAAAAAGGTGTATTTCATTATATGTCTCATCTCATCAGGTTTCCATAAGAGCGGATAACCATCCCCTGCCAATGATATCTTCAAGCATAATCTTAATCATAATCGTAATTGGAACCGCAAGAATCATTCCCCATGCGCCCCAGAGCCAGGCCCAGACAATAACTGAAAGAAGAACCGTTACTGATCCGAGAGGAAGTCTGAACTGCATTAATCTTGGTTCTATGATATTCGAAACGAGGTTATTGATGATAAGCACAATGATAACCACGGGCCATGCTGCAAGGAAGTTTCCCTGCTCGAAAGTTGCCATTGTATATAGTATCACACCTGTTCCGGCAATAAGAGATCCGTTACGAAATATATGGATCCCCATATCAGGGCATCCTGAGTATCAAGAAAAAGCAGTAAACCGAGCCCTATTCCTACTCCGGTAATCAAACTCGTAATTATCTTAGTAACAATGAATTTGCGTGTGTTCGATTCAATCCTTTCAACTATATGTTGAATATTCTTGTAGTTTGCCGGTTTAAGTGTGCTTTGCATGTTCTCTTCAAGTCTTTTTCTGCCAATAAGCAGGAAAGTGGTAAGAAACATGATCATGGCGAATGTGAATACTCCGGATATTATCGGTTTGGCAGCGTTCGGGGCGATACTCATAGCTGATTCCACAAGCCCGTTGATATGATCTTTGACAGCTGCTTCGTCTCCGAAGAGACCGCTTGAAATCATCCAGTCCTTAATAGGCATAACAACATTGTCCATGATTTCATTACTTTTACTCATGATAAGTGATATCTGTCCTCTAATGAGAACATATACTCCAGAAGACAGTGCTGCGAAGAGAAAAAGAACAAAAATAACAGAGAAGATTACGGCCAGTTTAGACTCTTCGCTGATATGCTCTTTTCCGAATTTTCCCTTGATTCTGGCAAAAATTCCGTCCGTTACCGAGGCTGTTCGATTTGAGACAGGCTGCAGAAGCAGCATAAGAAAGAATGCGACTGTCAGTGGAACGAAAACATTTGATGCCGATTTCAGGATAGTACCTGCTGCTACTACTCCAAGAAGAGTGATCGCAGCCCTGAAAAACACTGAACTGTAATCCTTCATGGAGTCTCCTTAGCAAGCTCTATAGATCCGTACTCCTCCGGCCTCAGATCGGATAAGCAGTCAATATGGGTTCGTATCTGATCCACATCATTCAAGTCGATCACAAAATCCGTAATTCCATCTGATATTATACTGCCTTTCAGCATATTTCCAGTGGGGTGCGCAACTCCTCCTCCACCCTTGAAGATAACTCCAAGATGCTCTCCGCCAATATTGCATCCTGCAGCGAAGATCTGAGATTCAGCAGCTCTTGCCCTGAGAAGAGATCGAAAGAGCTCTCTCCGCCCTCCCGGCCATTGTGCCGGTACAAAAATAATGGAAGCTCCTCCGAGAGTCATTCTGCGGGTCAGTTCAGGAAACCGCAGGTCATAGCAGATAATCCCCCCTGCTGTTTTTCCGGAGAGATTGAACGTACCTCCGCATTTACCGGGGATAAAGGCTCTATCCTCCCCCATGGCGCTGAAGAGATGAACTTTTTCCGTTGTGTATGCGATCTTTCCATCAGGATTGTACACCACCATTTTGTTCACTACTCCGTTTGGGCTCTTCACAGGCAGCGATCCCGCGACAATCCAGACTTTTTCTCTGGCAGCTATCTTCGCTGGAAGCAATTCAGGAAGATCTTCGGGAGAAAGGGCAAGATCGGGTATTCTGTCCAGCATATATCCTGTCGTGAACAGTTCCGGCAGTACAGCAAGATCAGGTACAGGAGGCGCAACAGCTGCTTCAGAGAATTTCTTCAGGTTTTCCGCGGGAGAACCCTCAATAGCCAGTTCGACAAGTCTGAGAATCATAACCCCTCCGAATCAGCATGTAGTCACTTGTACATCCAGGATATACGATAAGTATATTACATCGTATTATACATTATGAAATTAATGATGAAACACCTTCATTTCAACCGGAAGGAGACTCTGCATGACTGATCCTCGTATAAGCATCAGAGGTAACAATATACAGGAATCCCCAATCAGAAAACTGGCACCTCTTGCCAATGAAGCCCGGAGCCGTGGAATAAAGATCCATCATTTGAATATCGGTCAGCCTGATCTTCCAACGCCTCTTGAATTCTGGGATGCGGTTAAACTGAACATGAGCAATGTTCTGGCTTACGGACCGAGTATCGGGCTTCCCATACTCAGAGAAGCCATATGCAATTATTATTCCCGATCAGACATTTCACTTCTCCCTGATCAAATTATGATCACAACGGGTGGCTCAGAAGCGGTTATTTTCGCGATGATGGCTACATGCGATCCTGGTGAGGAAATAATCTGTTTTGAGCCTTTCTACACTAATTACAACGGGTTTGCCACTCTTGCAGGTATAAAACTTGTACCGATAACATCAAGCGTTGAGAGCGGATTCCATCTGCCCCCGAAAGATGAAATCATCTCAAGGATAACCGATCGCACGAGAGCAATTCTTATCTGTAATCCGAATAATCCCACCGGTACTATCCTTACTGACAATGAGCTGAATACACTCGCTGAAGTAGTCATTGAGAATAACCTTTTTCTGCTTGCGGATGAGGTTTACCGTGATTTTGCCTTTGACGGCAGAAAGCACTCCTCTATTCTCGAGATTCAGGATATTTCGGATAGAGCAATTGTGATGGATTCGATTTCCAAGCGGTTCAGTTCCTGCGGCGCCAGGCTTGGTAACCTGATCACCCGAAACCCATCCATGATGTCTACTTTCATCAAGTTCGGTCAGGCGCGTCTATGCCCGCCTACTCTCTCTCAATACGGCGCAGCTGCGATGTATGAATCACTGACTGATGATTACTACACGGCAATTGTAGCCAAGTATCAATCCAGACGTGATTTACTCCTGCAGGAACTCCAGAATACCGACGGCATCTTCTTCCTGAAACCTGAAGGGGCATTCTACGCGACTATTCGATTGCCCGTTGACGATACAGACAAATTCGCGTCCTGGCTCCTGAGCGATTTCTCCGTTGATGGATGGACTACCATGGTAGCTCCGGCTGCGGGTTTTTATGCGACACCAGGTAAAGGACTTGATGAAATCAGGATCGCATACGTTCTTGATGAACATAAGATGCGTGATGCTCTCAGTATTCTCAAGTTGGGACTGGAAGAGTATCAATCCATTTAGAGTGCATGAATGCAGGTGTGGAGAGTATTACATAAACCTTTGATTTAGAAGGATATATATAATGATTAAGATCGTTTTCATGTTGTTTGTTCTGTCTCAGATTGCTTTCAGCTGGAGTCTGGATGAAGCTGCGGCTTCCATTGCATTGAACGATGCACTCGATACTCCAATAGCACAGTCAGGTTTCCCGATATATACCGGCGGCAGTTCTATGGAAACATCCGCACAGGTAGCTGATATCGACTCTGACGGAGATATGGAACTCCTTATTGCATCAGGCTCAAGTTTGAAAGCCTATCATCATGATTGCAGTATGGTCTCAGGATTTCCCGTTTCAACAGGTGGTATCGCTACCCATACACCCGCCGTTGCTGACCTTGATGGTGATGGTGACCTTGAGATAGTGATAACCGGACAGCGTTCGGACCTGTACGTTTACAGAGCGGACGGAACTCTCGAAACCGGCTGGCCCCAGGATCTTGATGATGATGACGGTGCTTCAAGTTCCCCGGCTCTTGCCGATCTGGACAATGATGGTGACCTGGAAATAGTCGTAGGTACTTTCAAGGATCTCAATGGAAACTACGGTTACATTTACGCCAGAGTCTATGTGTTCCATCATGATGGAACCCGCTACGACGGCTGGCCCGTGTACGATGTCGACTCTTACGGTGTTCTGTCATCTCCGGCAATAGGTGATATCGATAACGATGGGGGACTTGAGATCATCGCTGCAGGCAGGGATACTCATAATATCTACGCCTGGGATGATGACGGTACAATCGTTCCCGGATTCCCTGTTGCACTCAGCGGTCTTATTGAATCTTCGCCAACTCTTGCAGACGTAGATGATGACGGTGATCTTGAGATCTTCATTGCCACAAGCAGTGAAAAGGTTTACGGTCTCCACCATGACGGTACTTTCCTTGCGGGATGGCCGCAGAACATGGGTGGCGGCAGTACGGAAAGATCATCACCTTCGATCGGTGATATAGATGGTGACGGCGACCTGGAAATAGTCTGTGGTTCCGCATATCACAAAGTCTACGCCTGGCATCACGATGGTTCAAATGTTGCCGGATGGCCTCAGTCGACAGGTACTTCCGGAGCGTTCGCACAGGGAACACCTGCTCTTGCCGATATGGATGGGGACGGCAGCATTGAGATTATCGCCAGCGCTTACACCGGCCTGTTTGTATGGGATGACGATGGAACTCTTCATACCGGTTATCCCGCTTACACCGGCATGACAAGAAGTTCTCCTGTGGTCGCGGATCTTGATCTTGACGGTGACATTGAAGTTATTGTCGGATCACATAACGATTCGCTCTATGCCTGGGATCTTACCGGGACTTTCAATCCGGACAACATCCACTGGAGTTCTTTCAGGCACGATCTGTACAATTCCGGCTACTACTACTGGGGTACTGTAGGTATTGAAGGTGATACGGAAGTTACCATCGGGAGTACGCTTTTCGGGTTCTCATGTTCTCCGAATCCTATCATCAATACTTCTGTCATCAGTTACATGCTTTCCTGTAACGCTGTAGTGCATCTGGATATATACGACGTTTCAGGCAGACTTGTTCGAACACTTATTGATGGGGAATACAGTACATCCGGTGAACACAGTGTTATATGGGATGGCATGAACGGCTCTGGTTCCATGGCTACGCCAGGCATCTATTTCTGCAGGCTTGAGAGTGGCTCATCTGTCAGTACGCTTGAGATGATACTTATCGATTAATGTCAGGGCTCATCATATAACACGCTGCTATATTCCAGTGCAGCCTGTTGTTTGCCGTTCTCTTCTTCTAAAGGTTTCCTGACGCGGATGTGCAGGAAATAGGCAACCACCTGAGCATCCTGTAAATCAGGGCACGAGCGCACAACCTCGTCGTCAGGTCTGGGTTCCCTTATGCACTCTAACCTGAAGCCTATTCCAATCAGGAGATTGAACCATTGACTGAGCGTCATGTTGAATCGTGGGACCTTGAACTTGGGTAAATCAACCTTGGCTTCCCTGGGAGCAGCACCAAAAAGCCACTCCGAGACTTCCCCGTTCAGGTTTCTGAAATATTCGCCCACTTCGATAGCATAGGTGTGTCCCTTATCATCTCGCAGATTCCGGCGGTGCGGTGTATCGAAACATGGATGGCAAATTGAGAACTGCAGAAAACCACCAGGCTTCAATACCCTGTACGCTTCCAACAGAACATTTTCCGTTTCAGGAATATCCATGAAACTCATAAATCCAGTTGCAAAATCAAAGGTGGCATCCGGAAACGGCAGTTCTACAGCTGAAGCGAGCTGGTAGTTGATACCCAAAGGTTCATTTTCCTCTACATCACTGGCTTGTTTGATGAATACTTCTGAAATGTCGATGGCAGTAATCCTGGCACCCTGCCTGGCCAGCAACCTTGTGTTATGTCCTTCACCGCACCCGATGTCGATACCTGAGATCCCGCGAATATTCGGAAGCATCTCAAAGAAGGCGGGAGTGTTCAGGTAATCACGATACACATCGTACCCGGCGCGTGCCAATTTGGTCCAGGCTTCCGCATTTCCATTCCAGAGATGTCCGACTTGCTTATGGTTCATATTGAATACCCATACTTCTCCGGCAAACAGTTGCAATCAGCTGCGAGTTAAAGAGTCAGCTGCATTGCTTTGCCCTTGTTCAGGTTTAGTCCGCATATCTCACCAGAGTTACTACTGCAACTGCGCATAAGACACTTGCATACTACGTTATGCTCAATCGACCTTCCTTGAAGTATATATAATACATCTTCGTTGATCTCATTCGCATGCCTTGTCTGCGAGCGCTTCTACACAATTTCGTTACGCAACCTGGTGAAATATACGGACTAGAAGTTGATCGCAAAGACAGGCATGTTACCGTAAAGGAAGAATGCACCGCGAGTTCACCGACCCATGATTAATTTGACACGACAGGACTGCCTCCGGTATTGTCAGTTTGGACAGGATATCAGTCGAATTGTTGGAAATGCCTGGTTAATACAGCTTCAATCAGAAACAATAGATGAACAGCAGTATTAATACAGATCTGAACCGCCGGATCAATTGCAGACGGATGGAGCCATTTTGATGGAACATGAGCTGAAGAAAAAACTCACTGTCCTGAATATATTCTGTGTTGCAACGGGAGCTATGATCAGCTCGGGGCTTTTCATTCTTCCTGGATTAGCTTTTGCTCAAGCGGGTCCGGCAGTTATCATCTCTTACCTGATTGCAGGGATATTTTGTATTCCTACACTGTTAAGCATGGCAGAATTAACAACCGCAATGCCAAAAGCCGGCGGAGACTATTTCTATATCATGAGAGGGTTTGGGCCTCTTTTAGGAACAGTTGCCGGATTTTCAACCTGGTTTTCTTTAAGTTTAAAGGGAGCATTTGCGCTAATAGGAATGGGTGCCTATATAAGCATCATAACCCCTATTCCTATAGAGATTATTGCTCTTATCTGCTGCGTTTTTTTTGTTGGTTTGAACTTACTGGGCGTAAAGGAAGCAGGAAGGTTTCAGGTATTCTTAGTCATAGGGTTGCTTGGAATACTTCTGATCTATGTTCTCTGGGGTTCCAGAGCAGTTGATCTTCAGCACTTCACACCACTCTTTTCCAGGGGAATAGGACCTGTATTCGCTACCGCGAGCTTTGTTTTTATTTCTTACGGAGGGTTGACTAAGGTTGCTGCCTTAGCTGAGGAGACAAAGAACCCTGGGAAAAATCTTCCATTAGGCATGTTCCTGTCCCTTATTGTCACCTCCATTTTCTATGCTCTGGTTATTTTTGTAACTATAGGTGTTTCAAATCCTGAAATTCTTGGAGGCAGCCTTACTCCGATATCAGACGGAGCAGAAGTGTTTGGTGGAAATACCTTGAAATTAGTGATAAGCATAGGTGCATTTTTAGCATTTATTTCTACAGCCAATTCGGGTATCATGACTGCTTCTCGATATCCATTAGGAATGAGCAGAGATAAACTTTTACCTTCTGGATTTCAGAGATTAAGTCTGAAGTTTCAGACTCCTTTCGTTTCTATTCTCTTCACCGGTTTGTTTATGGTTACGGTCATTGTGTTCTTAAGACTGGAATTACTTGTAAAAGTTGCCTCAAGCATCCTGATCTTGCTCTATGTTTTCGCAAATTTAACCCTGATTTTATTCAGAGAGAGTAAAATTCTTAGTTTTAAGCCTAAATTCCATTCTCCTCTTTATCCATATATGCAGGTTTTGGGGATATCAGGAGGACTTTTTCTATTAATTGAAATGGGCACATTCGTCGTTTTCCTGACTATGGTATTTCTTTTAGCAGGATTCTTATGGTACAGGTTCTATGCAAAGAAAAGAACCACTCAGGATTCTGCCCTGATCTATGTTCTGGAGAGACTTGTTTCCAGGGATAAAGAGCTTACTTCAGATAATCTTCTTACTGAACTTCGGGATATAGTCATTAAGAGAGATGACCTAACGAAAGATAGATTCCATGAACTCATTGAGGAATCTACGGTTCTGGATATCGAAAAGGTCGAAGAAATGGATGAATTCTTTGAATATATTTCAAATCTCCTGGCTGAAGAGCTGCACCTGGATCCCAAGGATATTTATACAAAATTTGTAGAAAGGGAGATTGAATCCAGCACTGTACTGCGGAAAGGAATGGCAATCCCCCATATTTGCGTAAAGGGTATAGATGATGTTAAAGCTCTTCTGGTAAGATCAAAAGCAGGAATTATTTTCCCTGATGATAAAGTAGTTCATATTCTTTTTGTTCTAATAGGTTCATCCGGCGAACGAATCCTGCACTTGAAAATTCTTGCAGCTATCGCTCAGATTGTACAAAACCCCGGATTTGATAAGAATTGGTTAGAAGCGGGCAGTAAAGACGATTTAAAGAATCTCATCCTCCTGGCTGACAGAAGAAGAAGTAATGAAAAACAGTATGAATCCAAATAAAAAAGGATTCCTTTCTGTTTATATCACAACAATATAAATGTGTAACAGGCTAAGTGTGCTTGAAGCCGCCAGCCTCCTTTTCGGTGAGAGGTATGCTGACAGGATGATTTTTGAAATTATCAAGGCAGCGTCTCATATCGTTAAGAAGAAGATCCGCAATATCCATACTTGTTCCGTGACGGACGAGAATTCTCTGTACTACCAGATCCTGTCTGTCTGCAGGCATGGAATACGCGGGAACGAGCCATCCCCTTGAACGGAGCTTGTCTGCGAGGTCAAACAAGGTAAAGTTGTGCTTTTCACCTTCTTTGAGTTTCCAGCAGAGAGCAAGTATGCCGCCCTTGCCGTTATAAATGATCTCAAAAGGACCGATCTTGCCAATCTCTTCCGAAAGGTAAACAGCAACATCCTGACAGGCCTGGTGTATTTCCCGGTAGCCTTTTTTTCCAAGCCTGATAAAGTTGTAGTACTGCGCGATTATTTCTCCTCCGGGACGGGAGAAGTTGAGCGCAAATGTAGGCATGTTGCCGCCAAGGTAATTTACGAAGAAAATAAGATCTCTGGGAAGATCTTCTTTCGTTCGCCATAACACCCATCCGACACCCAGGGGTGCAAGACCGAACTTATGCCCGGATGCATTTATTGATTTTACCCTCGGCAGGCGGAAGTCCCATACCAGTTCAGGCTGAAGGAAAGGAGCAATAAAGCCACCGCTTGCGCCATCAACATGAATTGGAATATCCAATCCGGTATCCTGCTGGAGTTTGTCAAGTGCGTCACTCACTGCCTTAACCGGCTCGTATTGACCTGTAAACGTTACACCGAGAGTCGGCATAACGCATATCGTATTCTCGTCACATCGCTTGACAGCCTCTTCCGGTGTCATTATCAGGCGGCCGGCTTCCATCGGGATCTGTCGAATTTCAACATCCCAGTAGCGGGCAAACTTCTCCCAGCATATCTGAACGGGGCCGCAGACCATGTTAGGTTTATCTACTGGTTTACCTTTGGCTTTCATTCTATCGCGCCAGTTCCATTTCAGTGCCAGTCCGCCCAGCATTGCAGCTTCGCTCGAACCGGTTGTGGAACAGCCGATTGTTGTGGCTTTTTCAGGAGAGTTCCAGAGATCCGCGAGAATATGAACGCATCTTTCTTCAATCTCCGCAGTCTGAGGGTACTCATCCTTGTCGATCATGTTCTTATCAACGCAATCTGTCATAAGCTGCTGGACTTCGGGCTCTACAAAAGTCGTGCAGAATGTTGCAAGATTCTGTCGGGAGTTTCCATCCAGCATGAGTTCATCATGTACAAGGCAATAAGCATCCCGGGGCGGCATATCCTCTTCAGGCATTTTGTATTTTGGAAGTTTTTTTGACGAGAATTCTGAACCGTAGGTCGGAGCGATTAACTCCTCCAGATTATCTATTTTCTTTTTATGCAGCATTTGAATATCTCCTTCTCATCTGCCTGTTGAATCTGTTTTCTGGCCGGGCATCCAGTCAGGTTTCTTGAAATGATTAATGATCATAGGAAGAGAAACAAAAACTATCACCCCTGTAACTATGAAGAGCGTATAGAACAAAGGACTTCCCACCTGGAGGTTACTTGGTGGAAAGAACAGGATGATGAAAGCGAACAGCACGGCAAGCATGCCGATACCGGCAATTATGCACATGCCGATGTTTCCTCCCGGAACCTTGAAATCCCTTGGAACATCCGGCTCTGAAAAACGCAGTTTGATGGCAGCAGCGTAGAGAAGGATATACATAAACAGGTAAAGACAGGCGGTTAGAGCTGTCAGAAGGAAAAACGCGCTGCTTACATTGGGCATAAGAAGATAAACAAGTGACACCAGAGTAACGATAAGTCCCTGTACTATAAGAATGTGTACCTGTACTCCGTTCTTATTTACTTTTTGAAGAAATGGAGGAAGCTCACCCTGCTGTGCTGTGGCAAGAAGCCCTTTACTCGGACCCGCAATCCACGCGGTTACGCCGCCGATGGCTCCAAAAGCAATAAGAAATCCCATTACAGGAAGCAGCCAGAGGATGTTGAATGTCTGAAGAAAATCATTCAGTCCCTGCATTATACCGGCTGTAAGACTTATTTCATCTGCCGGAAGGACCGATGCAATTGAAAATGCTCCCAGTGTAAAAATAGCAATTATTATGAACATCGCCATAAAGATAGCAGCAGGGAATTGCTTCTTAGGTTTTTTCAGTTCATTTACATGAACCGCACCAACTTCCATTCCTGCGAAAAGCAGGACTATACCCCCTAGAAATGCAAGACTGTTAAGGTTGCCAAAATCAGGAAGGAAGGATCCGGCTTCTCCCGCAGATTTGAATGCCAGAGGATTACCGCCTGATATCCAGATGATGCCAAGCAGGATAATGAAAACACCAGGCAGTAAAGTGCCACCGATTACACCGGCTGTAGTCAGCCAGCCAGCGGATTTCATGCCTCGAAGGTTAACAAGAGTGGCACCCCAATAGACTATCAGTATTACGGCAACACTGAATATTTTGTTTGTTGCCAGTGATTGATTCATGAAAAGGTATGACAGAGCCCCTGCTGCAAATGCTAGAACAGTCGGATACCAGATAACATTCTGAATCCATTGAAGCCATATAGCAGTGAAACCCAGTTTTGAACCAAAGGCTTCTTTCACCCAGACATACACTCCGCCGTTCCTGGGCCATCCAGTTGCCAGTTCGGCTGATACCAGAGATACCGGAACAAGGAACAATAGCGACGCGAAAAGAAGGTAGAAGATCATGGACATACCTTCTTTCGCCATCATCGGAAGCCCGCGAAGGCTCATGACAACAGCAACATTCATCATCGCCAGAACGAAAACACTCAGGGTGTGTTTTCCTTTTGGTTTAATCATTCTTTTCCTTTTCTTTTAGATTATCGGGAATTGTGTTTGAAAAATAAGTTTTCATTACTCTCTTACTTAAGTATTCATCTTTATAATGATATATGTAATGCTTCACAGGTCAATACCTCTTCCCTGACAGCAAATAGGAAGATATTCGCGAACGACTATCATCATTCGAGGACGGACCGCGTCAGTCAGGAAAAACAACCCTGGCTAAAATGATGTCTCCGAATAAAATCATATATGTCTCTTGAAGATCCGGATATTCTAATGCTTTCTCGCGAGGATCCCCGGAAATACCTGCACGTTAACGATGAGGAACCTCCATTTCGTAAAGGATCGCGGTCTGTTTGAATGACGCGGCACATTCAGCCTATCGATCTTATAGGATCAGATTAGATCCTTCTGAACGAAAGTCTTGAATTGCGCAAGTCCCTCTTCGATGGATTCGAGAAGTCTTCCCACCTCAGCATGACGGCCATTCCTGATCGCATCATCAAGCTCGGTGACTCGATTGCAGATAATCGTTGCTCCGGCATTGGCGGAGGAACCCTTCATAGTATGAGCAATCTTTGCAAGTTCATTCTTCTTCCCTTTATCGGCTTCCAGCATCCGCTTCAGAAGAGATTCCGCATCTTTCACATAATCATCCAGAATCTCCTTCATGAATTCCACATCTCCGTCTAATCGATCCAGAAGACCTTTTCTGTCAAAGATAGCACCATTATTATCCAAACCTTCACTGACACTGTCCGGACAATCTGAACTTCCTGTCCATTTTTCCAGAGCTTTGGCAAGAACTTCTGGTTTCACGGGTTTTACCAGGAAATCATTCATCCCGGCAGAAAGACATATCCTTCTGTCTTCCTTCATGGCGTTCGCGGTCATGGCTATTACGGGGATGTTGTGATCGAGAACAAATGAGTCCTTAGAGCGAATTATCCCGGTTGCCTCGTAGCCGTCCATTACGGGCATCTGGCAATCCATCAGAACGATATCATAGGGAATCTGTTCAAGAGATTTGATAGCCTCCGCGCCATCTCCTACTGCATCAGCAGGATATCCCAGTTTTTCCAGAATTTTCAGGGCAACCTTCTGATTGATCACATTATCCTCGACAACAAGAACTCTTGTACTTCTATGTTTGTTCTCTGAAAGCGTATGGCTTGTGACTAACTGCTGTTTTTCACTTCCTGTGCTGCAGATTTCTCCTCCCCAGACAGTGATCAGGCAGTTATAGAGATGTGATTGCTTGACCGGTTTGGTCAGATACGCTTTGAAACCGGCTTCTTTCAGTCTCTTCGCGTCACCGCGCATGCCCAGCGAAGTCATCATTATGAGCAGAGTACTCTTCAGTTCTTTGTCTGCAAGGATCTTCCTGCCGAGAGTCTCTCCATCCATTTGCGGCATCTGCATATCTATCAGAACCATGTTGAAAGGATCGTTCTCCTTTGCCGCCTGCCGGAGTTTCTCAAGGGCTGCATCGCCACAATCCACTTCCTCGTGCCGGCATCTCCAGGATTCGAGCAGAAGAGACAGAATCTGTCTGTTTGTTGAGTTGTCATCAACAACGAGTATCCTGATACCCTCAATACTTTCAGATATGTACGCTTTCTTACCGCCTTCTTTCTGTTTCTGTAAGATGACCTTGAACCAGAACTCGGATCCTTTACCTTTCTCGCTTATTATGCCGATCTCTCCATCCATATTTTCCACCAGCCGTCTGGAAATGGTAAGTCCCAGGCCGGATCCGCCGTATTTTCTTGTCGTGGACGTATCCGCCTGAGTAAATGGCATGAAAAGACTGCCCTGAACTTCTTCGGCTATGCCTATGCCGGTATCGGAAACTGAGAATCGGAGTTTAGCATTGCTGTCGTCTTCCTCAAGGAGATTTACTTTAATGGATACTTCTCCATCGCGCGTGAATTTGATAGCGTTACCCGTAAGATTGGTAAGAATCTGGCGTAATCTACCAGGGTCACCCTTCAGAAAAGCCGGCACTTCAGGATTGACCATGCACATGAATTCAAGATCTTTCTGCTGGGCCCTCAGAGCAAAGTCATCGATCTCAGATCGAAGTCGATCTCTTCGAATTCAAGCATTCCCGCTTCTATTTTAGAGAAGTCAAGGATATCGTTGATTACTGAAAGAAGCGCGTCTCCGCTGTTTCTGATTGTATCTGCAAAATCCCGCTGTTCTTCAGTAAGCTGCGAACTCAGCAGGAGTCCGGTCATTCCGATGACTCCATTCAAAGGCGTTCTTATCTCGTGGCTCATATTGGCCAGGAACTCACTTTTAGCTGCGTTGGCTTTGTGTGCTTCAATAGCTAATTCTTCAGCGGCATCTCTGGCTTCGGACAGTTCCTCAGTTCGCTCCCTGACGATACTCTCGAGATTTTCATTCTGATGTCTGAGTTCCTCGCGGGAATTGGTAACCTTGACGATCATGTCTCTGAAATCTCTTGAAAGATCCCCTGTTTCGTCTTTTGCTCCCGTTTCAATCCTGTAGTCCAGATTTCCCTTCATGATCTCCTGAACGCCTTCATGAAGTTTCTCGATAGGTTTTGACAGACTGTACGAGACTATTGTCGAGAACAGTATCCCGATGATGAGAACTCCAGCCAGAACGAGGAGCATACTCCGTGTGAGTTCATCTAAAGGAATAAATACTTCGTCGACGTTGATCTCTATAATAAGGTTGCAGTTCAGATCGGTGATATGACTGTGAGTACTCAGAACTTCAGAACCGATGTAGTTTGTCGTAAAAACCGCGACTGGCTTATGCTCCTCATGGCTGAATTGCTGAACACCCCCGATTCCACCGGCAGTTTCAAGATCAACTTCCACTTTCAGAACTGCATCTTCGATGTATAACGAAGGAGTCAGTAACAACCCGCTGCTGTTTACTATATATGACTCACCCGTATGTCCGAGTCCGGTTCTGTTGGATACAGCGGGGAAAATATCAGCATCCGCATCGAAATTTATTACAACAGCACCCCTGAATTCATTTCCGACAATCACAGGTGCCGATACACTGAACACAGGTTTGCCGGTAAACCTCGAATAATGCAGTTCTCCGATGTATACTGCGCCTTCAAAAACATTAATGAACACCGGTTCCGTACTGAGATCTTCTCCTATATCCGAGTGGCTGGAGGCTACCACACATCCGTTCATGTCAAGCACCCTGACCCGCGAGATGCTTCCGTGGGACGAAATCATTGCGCTGATCCGTCTGTTCACTGATTCGATTACTTCATTGCCCGGATCTTTTTCTGAAGCGATATCGATGAAGACATTTCCTGTTGAAACCATCCTTGTAATCTGCCTGTATTCATTCAGTATCGATTTGATCTGCAGTGTTCTTGCCTCGGCAATAGTAACCAGATGGTCGAATGTCTGCTCTTCGAGTGCACTCTTCGAAATGTTTCTTACAACAAGAATTACTGACAAACCGGTAATCAGAATCAGAGTGAAAGCACTGAGAAGAACCTTTGTACGTATTCTCACGATAGAACCTCATCTTCATCTGTCCGGTGAAACTGGAATAAAACCAGATATATTACCTTCGGCAACACTGACATAGAGAATCATTCAGTATTTTCCTTAATCTGCACATATTTCTCTTTATAATGATAATAAAACAGATGAACTGATTAAGTCAATTCGTGAAACAAACGACATCTGAAGGATTTTCTGCCTCGATAGTAAAATCCCGGTTTGATTTGATCCAGTGTTACCGAACAGATACATAATAAATTCGTGTTGGAAAACCTATCAGCATCTTCATCAGTAATTCATTGTTTTGACAGCAGGAGCTGTTTCCGATATTTTTACATTAACAGTAGAAGGAATTCGACAGAACGAACGATGTCAAGAATCTTTTATAGAGAGGTAATTAATATACATGAAAGCCGTAGTTTTCAGATTTACAATGATTTTCTCAGTTTTGGTTCTTGTTTCTTTGGCAGGTGCGTTTGAGCAACATTCGGTTCCGATGCCATCCGGAAGCTCGGATGATCGTCCGCCTGTT
>JAIOQY010000081.1 GCA_021108435.1 Candidatus Aegiribacteria sp. | reverse complement strand
TCTATCTGTTTCTGCACTCTGTTGAAGAGGTAATCCCCTTCGAATCCTGAAACATCAAGAAGCGCCCTGGCCAGATCCTGAGTTGTGGATTCCAGCTCCCGCATAAACTGGCCCTGTGCGAAAATACGCTTGCCTTCGCTGTCTTCTTCTCCGAAAAGGGCGTTAAGGGATTCCTCTATCATCTGATCGAGACCCCACAGCTTGATGTGAAGAAGTTCGTGAACCACAACCTGTTCAAGATAGGCTGGATCAAGATCTGACTTTATCATCACGGCAGCCATTCTGTTACTCTCATCGATCTTTACATCACCGGATTTGCGCCAATCCTTTTTCTTGACGATAACCGATCGGATATCCCAGTCGCTCAGACTGAGAAGTGGCTGCCATTTCGCAAGGTTTTCATCTATCGATTTTTCATCTACCGGTTTCATAATTACCGTCCTGCCTGATTGAATTATACGCTAAGAATATCTTTCAAAGGTTTCGGGGGTCAGTAAGCGCCCTTTCTGAAAAGGATTGCCGGAAATGTAAGAATGAGTATCGATAGATCCATCCAGATTGACCAGTTGTCAACATAGTAAAGATCAAGTTTAACCATTTCCTTGTAATTCAGATTATTCCTGCCCGAAACCTGGCATACACCTGTCATACCTGGAAGTACGTCCAGTTTTTTAAGGTGCCGTTCGGAATAATGTTCTACTTCCTCCGGTATGTGGGGTCTGGGTCCTACGAGACTCATGCTGCCAACCAGAACATTTATAAGCTGCGGAAGCTCGTCGAGACTGAGTTTCCGAATGAAACGGCCGATTCTCGTTATTCTCGGGTCGTTTCTGGATTTGGAGAGAAGATCGGTTTTATCCGCGAATCCGAGATTCTCTTTCTCCTTATGCGCTCCAACTTTCATGGATCTGAATTTAATCAATCTGAATTTCTTATGTTCCTTTCCGAGCCTTGTCTGAATAAAGAACACAGGGAAACCGGAGTCTATAACAATCGCGATGGAAATCAGTATAAACAACGGAATCAGCAGGATAACCATCGGGATTGCCAGAAGAAGATCAGTCATTCTCTTCAGCTGAATGCTGGTTCCGCTGAGAGGAGGGGGGACGGATTCGATCATTATCGTACCGCCGATGTGAGTTACTCTAGTTGTGTAATTGACAAGGTCAAACACGTCAGCAACCAGTTTGTAGGGGATATCCTCCTGTTCAGCCAGATAGATCAGAGCAGCAGTATCCTTCCGGGAGAGTTCCGGATCTGCTATTATCAGTTCGGAAATATTCTCTTTGTTCATCCATTTGAACATATCCTGGAAAGAGCTGAAACTGAGTGAAAGAGTATCCTCACCCGGTGGTGCATCGATTCCGGATGATATAAATCCCGCTATGCTATAGGGAGCAGGAACGTTTTTTCTCATGTAATCTGCAAGTTCTCTGGCAACATGGTTGTCTCCGAAGAAAACTACTTTGATTCCTCTGCCGGACCTGAGAGCAAGCAGCCGGGATAGCCGATGGTAAAGATAATGCCAGAATGAGACTGCTATGGAAGCTGCCGGAAAAGAGAAAAGGAGCACAAATCTGGAGAACAGAAGCTGTCGGGAAGCGAAGGTGAACGCAAAGGTAATAATCGCGGCCATAAATGATGATTGTATGATCCAGGCAAGCTCTTCAACCTGTGCTACTCCGAATTTTGCTCTGTATACTCCAAAAGCCCAAAGCATCACAAGTTCAATGCATGCCATTACAGAACCGGAGATCGCATAGTGCCACAGACCCAGTCTGAAATCATTGGGAATTTGAAACAAATCCAGAAGCGCATCGGAAAGTATGTAGTGCCGGAGCCAGTATCCAAGCAGGAACACTCCGATTACAAGTATGAAATCGCCTATAGGCAGGAGAAATACAGTTGCGTTTCTTCGTTGCTTCAAATGAGCCTGTCCTTCTTGTTCCAGGATGCTTTATGCTTTCCGATTGCTACTGAAGGATGTTCAATAAAAAATCTAACCATACTCCGGAGGTGGAACCAGAGAGCTTTCCCCGGTTTACCGGCGCTCTCCCGTCTGCATGCGTGCTTTATAACTGCATCAGGTACGAACCAGACTTCCATTCCTGCTTTATGTGCGCGAAAGCACCATTCCACATCTTCAAAATACAGGAAATATTTGGGAGACATCAGTCCGAATTCTTTCCTGCCTGATCCGGTCAGCCATAGCGCTGCTCCAACCAGCCAGTCGGTTCTGGAAGGATTGTTCATCTCTGCTGAGAAGAGATGTTTCCTCTGTTGAGCTTGAGTTCCCGGCAGTTTTCCAAGAAGGGTTCTCCTGAGCATGATATCAATCAATGTGGGGAAAGTTCTTGCGGTTGATAGAACAGTATCTGTGGAATCAAGCATGGCTGGACCGAGCAGGCCTGCATCGGGGTGTGTTTCTTCAAACTTCATCAGAGTATTCAGTGCTCCCGGCAGTATTTCCGTATCAGGATTAAGGAAGAGAAGGCTTCTGCCGGTTGAGATTTCTGCCCCTCTGTTATTTGCTGTAGCAAGCCCCTGATTTACGGTAGAACGGAGTACTTGCAGTTCCGGAAAGCTCTGCGCGATGTCAGCGGATCCGTCAGAGGATGCGTTGTCCACTACAATGATTTCCTTTGGTGTTTCATCAGGATTCAGACGAAGAAGTGATTCGATTGTATCACTCAGAGTAGAGGAACTGTTGTACGATGTAATAATTACTGAAAGATCAAGTGGCATAATATTTTCGGGAATAGGAAATGGGGGACAGAATATGTCCGCCCCCCGGTAGAATGCTGAATTCTTTAATAGACAGCGTCTTTCAAACCTTTTCCTGCTTTGAAATGCGGTACGTCTTTCGCAGGATAAGTCATCTTCTGACCGTTTGCCGGGTTTACACCCGTCCTTTGCTCACGATGTTTTACGGAAAAAGTTCCGAAACCGACAAGGCTAACCTTCTGGCCTCCACCGAGTGCATCCTTGATTCCATCAAGAATTGCATCTACGGCAACACCTGCCTGTTTCTTGGTTATGCACGCGTTGTCGGCAACCTGTGCAACGAGATCTTTTTTAGTCACTTGTTCACCCCCTCCCTGTTGCTGTTACATAAAGCTAGAAGGCGGAAAACTCAATGTCAACCCCTGAAAAATATTTAAATTGGAGCAAATATGAAGCTATATCGCCAATCACTGAACGCTACGATAGGTATATGAGATTTATAATGCACACAATACAATGAATTATATACGAATATTTGAATATTTCAGAAATTACTTACATGCTGTTCAATTTTTATGTCAGGTACATCGATTATGTTGATTCTGAAATAGAATCCACTGTCTACATCTGATATGTGCCTTACAAAGACGGCCTCCCAGCAATGAAGGTTTCTCCTTAAGGTGTAACTCTGATTTATGAAACTTTCTCCTGACATGTCGTAATACGCGCTGTATTCCAGTGACCAGCCTGGAGTAAGGTCCAGTGATGCGGAAACCCGAAGTTTGCTGATATCGTCTTCTCCATGCAACCCGTACCGGTAATAATGTGACAGGGTCAGTCTCAAGGGCATACCCCTTTCAGTACTCCCGGAATCAGGAAGAAGAGTACGGTCGTATCCCGAAAGTCGTAGACTTGTGGACAGTGACATGTCTGAAAGCTCGTTCTCATAGAAATCCCAGCTTCCGTTTCCCCTTATACTCAGATTTGTGAATGGAGAGAGTTCAAGAGTTGCCATCAAAGGAGTGAATGGTGTTTCTTTGTCGTCAAGATTCGCAGAGGTGGAGAATGTGAGTGAAGCGATCCCAAATCGGGATATTCTGTTATTCTCCCGCCGCTTTCCTTCAAGCCTGTTCTGGAGGTTGAAGGAGACTGTACGCCTTCCGGAAGGAAGTCCGAAATCGGAGAATATGTAGTATTCTTCTCCGGCAGAATCTGCTTCAACGACCCCATCATTATTGATGAATCTGTCAGGTGCCCACTGCAGGGAAACACCCGGAGTAATCGTATGTCTGATAGCTTCCATACCGAAGATACCTGTGCTGAAAATACCGTAGATATCAGTTGAGAGAGATAAAGTAGTTGATGCATGCAGCCACCATGGCAGGTTATTATCCTGTCTGTCTCTGTCATATACTGTCCCTGTCGCGTTCAAAGACGGAGCAAAAGAAAGCCATCCCCACAATCTGCTTGAGCCTGTGAGTCCGGAAGTGATTTTTACAGCTGAATTTGTAGCTCTCGAATCTTCCAGTCTTTTGTCCATGGAGAGGTAATGCCCGCTTAAATTCCAGTAAATGGAATGCCAGGGTCGGATGAGGAGAGGATCAGATGGAGATTTGAAAAGGGGAGCGGATGGAAGGGAAAAGCGAATATCAGGTAGTTCCTGTATTGATTCCACTTCATTGGGGATTGAATCAGGATCAAGATTAAGATAACTTGTTCTGTCAAGAACTGCCTGGAAGCTCAGTCTACCGAAGTATCTGTTTACGCTGATCCATGAGCGTAACTCTCCGGTCATTCTGTCTTCTGGAGATTGCTGAGTCTCTTCCAGATAGGACTTATCACTGAGGAACTCCCCCTGGAGACGAACCGAAGTTCCGTCCGGAAAATCATGGAGGTGCTGCCCGAAAATCATCCATCTATCCCTCCTGGCTTCGAATTCCCTCCTCCATTCTGTTCTGAGATTTCCGTAGCACAGATATCTGATTCTGTGTCGTTCATCAGCAGCAATCACGAATCGTGTCTTCTCCATGATATCTCCGTGGATCCAGAGATCAGCGTAGTCCGAAAAAGCGAAATAATATCCCAGTTCTCTCAGGAATCTTCCGTCTCTGGTCGTCTGACCGAATTTAGGAGTCGTGAAGCCGGAATGTCTTCCGCGTCGGATAGGGAAGACCCAGTAAGGGAAATAGAGGATGGGAGTATCCTTCACATAAAGATAAACCGGTCTGGCAACGGCCTTGTCATCCGGGAAAACTTTCATAACCGGGCAGTAGAAATAGTAGTGGCTCGAATCCTCTTCACAGGTTGTGAACCTTGCATCTGTAATGTTGAATTCATTTGGACCGACCCTGGTGATTGATTCGCCATGATAGAAACCGAACTCGTACTGTGAAGCAGCGCTTGTAATCCGCCCTTTTCTGGATGGAAGGCTGTAGATCAAACCATCACCTGTAATAGATTCACCCCTGTCGAAAAGCTCTGTAGCACCGTTTGCTTCTATGAGTTCCTCTTCAGCGAAGTACATTACCGTATCTGATTGAAGTGTCATATCTCTGTAATCCAGCGTTGTGGAACCTATCAGAATAAGGTCTCCCGTATCCGGATAGAATACAAGGGAATCAGCTGAATATACGATCGTTTCAAGCCTGGACAGTGAATTTGTAGAGTCAGTACTGGTGTTCCCGGTGTCCCTTGGATCAGGAGTGGCAAGAAGTATCAGAACGAGAAAACAGATCATTGAGATAATGCTCTTCCCATAATTGCGGCACCTTCTGCTCCGGCATCGGAGCAGGAGGACAGTGCTGAAACGTTCCATTCATATGGACATCTCAAATTGAATTCAAGCCTGGCATGTTCAATAAAGAGACTGAATGTCTTCACAAGGCCTCCCGCTAGAAAAATCCCGGAAGGACTGAAGCAGTGGGAAAGGCTCGCTAGACCGATTCCCACCCATTTACCGAATTTCTCGAATGCTTTCAGGGCATCTTCATTACCGGCTTCGGCAAGCTGTGCAATTTTCCTTGGATCCGTATCTATCGAATCACTTCCGGTTCCCTTGAAGTATCGAACAAGCGCTTCAGCGGCAGCGTATCTTTCCCAGCACCCTCGTGCTCCGCATGGGCATGGCTCACCTGAAGCATTAACTGTCATATGTCCGAATTCTCCGGCATAACCTTTGCCGTAAAGGATAGTACCATTATGAATAATAGTTCCCCCTATTCCGGTACCCAGCGTTATCAGCAGCGAGAGTCCGTCGGATGGGATTTCTCCGGAATCAATGCTTCGAATTGCGAATGTGTTACAGTCATTGTCTATAACAGCGGGACATTTGAACATCTTAATGAGCCTGTCGCGAAGGGGAAACCGAACCCATTTGGAAAGGTTCGGTGAATTGATGAGAACGCCGTTCTCTCTGTCGACCAGTCCGGCGATTCCTGCTCCAATTGTTAGAGGAGAATCATCAACGCTTGAGATTGTTCGACTGATTCGTAAAAGCAGTTTTTCAGGTTCCTCAGATGGAATAGTCTGAAGCGTGGAAACGGTTTTAAACCCATCATTATCAATATATCCAAGAATGGTTGTGGAACCGCCAATATCTATACCCCAGTGTTTGCCGGAAGAATTACTCAATGCTTACGATTTCTCCGTCAATAACTCTTACTAGTGGAAACGCTGAACGGGGAATTGATACATTTCCCAGTGTACACATACCTGTAGCTCCGAAATATACATTTAGATTTTCCAGATGATTCTCCAGGGAGGATCTGGAGGGAACTCCGTCTTCCCAGGCACCCAGTATGATCCTGGCAGTATCATAACCCTGAGCAGACAGCATGGTCGGCAGGGAATCATATTCCCGTTCAAAGAAATAGGAGAACCGCGCTGTTGCCGGATTCATGGATCCCGATCCGAATGAGATCGGGAACACAGCTCCTTCAACGTATTCACCACCCTGCTCCACCAGTATCTCATCATCCCAGCCGGATGTTCCGAAAAGCCGGGCGTTAACCCGGTAGAATCTTAGTTGTGGCGCAAGTTGAATAGCGTCCCAGGCTTCCACCGGCAGGAATATACCGTCAGGGTTCAGATATTTTATTGCATTTATCTGATCTCTGTAATCTGTAGCTCCTGTTTCATAACCCTCCATTGCTACAATCTCTCCGCCAAGTTCTTCCACAACGGACTTGAATTGTTCTGCATTGGCCACTGATTCAGATGTATAGACATGAATAATGGCAAATCTCGAGCATCCTGCATTCCGGACAGCATATTCAGCTACAGCCGCTGCGTCGTTGCCCTGAGAAACAACGAGTCTGTGTACGTAATTGCCATAATCATCAAGGACAGACGATGTTGCTGTGGGAGTAATCATTGGCAGGTTCCACCTCTGCGCATTGGGAGCTGCTATCTCGGCGTTCCTGCTTGTTAGAGGACCAATAAGTGCAAGGCATGCTGGATTGGAGCCAAGCGAATTGATGATGTTGACAAGATCATCACTGTCACCGGTGAAGTCGAATGTTATCAGCCTTGGCGCTGATCTGAAAAGATCTGAAGTTCTCATAAAGGCAAGACATACTCCTGAGGAAACGCGTTCAGCATATATGGATCCATCTCCTGTAGCCGGCAGTACAAGAGCTACAAATCCGTCCTCCTGAGCTTCCACAGAAGGTTGACCATATCGGTCATGTGCGTCTGGGAAGAGTCGATCGATTTCCATTCCGGTAAGGATTGCTTTGTCAGTTTCACCCTGCGCGGCGTACCTTTCCTCCAGTTCAAGGAGTATAAAAACCTGCGTCCATCCTGTGGCTGGTTCCTCAGTTAGAAAATCCATATCCACTTTTCCAAGCGCCGACCGGAGCACATCGATTGCATTCTTAGATTCAGCCCTGTCAAGATTATCCTGATCAAGGATTATTAGAGTTTCTATTCCCTTTCGAATTGAACCCTGTGCGATTTCCGCTTCCGCTATAAGGAATGTTGCGCTTGATGCTGTATGTGAGTCCACAGCATTCGAGACTGCCTGTGAAGCGTTTGAGATTGCTTCCTCCGTGCGTCCAAGAATGAGGAGTGCTCTGCCTTTTCCCAGCAGCCATGAAGATATTTTTATATCATCAGGGAACTGCTCAAGAGCTGAAGTATACAATCGCACCGCTTCTGACGCATTTCCTGATTGCAGTGCATTTTCGGCAAGTACAGTTATACCCTCCGGAGAATGTTCATCAGCAACAGGACCACATCCAGCCAGAACTGCAAGCATCAGTATGGAAATTGTAATCAGCACCTGATAAAAACTGAATCTCAAACAAAACCTCCTGCCTTCTGGAATGTATGGAGTGAATATGAGCCAGCGAGGTGCCAGAGAAAACCCCGGGTAGTTCACCCCGGGGTTCTTTCGCAACTGATGTATTATTTTCTAAAGAGTTGAATCTTCTGTATTCTCTTCATTCAGTTCTGAGTTCTGGTCTAAGAGAAGCTCTTCCGGTGGAACACCCATATTCTGAATCATCCATTCCGCATCATCCACGAAATCCGATTCAGGATAATTGTCTATTACAGCCTGAAAAGCTTCTATTGCGGAATCGTAATCCGCTATCTGTTCGGAGTAGGTGAATCCGATCAGGAACTGAGCCTGGTGTGCGCGTTCATGTTCAGGAAAACGTTCGATGAAGAGTTTGAAATACTCAACTGCAGTCTCAGGATTCGTTTCCATGAGATTTTGAGCTGACTGCAGAAGTGAATCCGCAGGCATGTTTTCATCCGGAAGGAACGCGTCTTCGTTTATTTCAACCCCGTACTGTTCTCTGAGCCGGGGTAGAAGGTCATCCTGGAAATATGAATTGACCATCGCAGGTTTGAGGACGTTCTCAATGGATTCTCTGACTTCCTCAAGCGGGCGTATGCCTTCTTCCTTCTTATCTGTTACAAGGAAGAAATGGTAACCCATGATGGTTGAGTAAGGTCCTGTAACTTCTCCCGCCTCAGCAGCAAACAGTGCTTCTGATATCTCTGACTGTTCACCAAGGTAAGGCAATGGAGCGTTAATGGTAATCCAGCCCATGTCCCCGTCAGTATTGACTGTAGGTTCATGCTCGCTCATTTCCAGAACGACAGTCTCAAAGGAATCACCGGCTTCAAGAGCTGCTATAACAGCTGCGGTATCTTCCTCAAGAGTCAGAAGGATCTGTGAAACTTTAACCTGTGCTTCCTGGCGGTATATGTCACCTGAGTGTTCATTGTAGTATTCGAGTATTTCCTCATCCGGAATTACGACTGCGTCTACCACTTCCTGTTGGTAGAAGGTTTGAATGAGAGCTCTTTCCTTGGCTATTATAACCTGCTGCATCGCCAGATCTACCTGAGCGATAACGAAAGAATCTTCTTCAAATTCAAGGTCTATTGCCGCAGTCAGCAGCAGTTCTCTCTCCACAATATGGTTCAGGAGGAGCCTTCTGCCCTCAGGAGTTTCAAATGAAGTTCTCTGATAAGGTGGGATCATTTCCAGCTCATCTTTAAGCATCTGTTCAGTAATCTGAGTATCGTTAACTGTTGCAAGGACTCTAGATGAATCCGTTATTTCATTATCTGAAGTGCCCTGAGTTCCACAAGCTCCCAGAATAAGTATCGCTGAAATTGTCAAGAACAGGGTTACCCTCATAACAATCATCCTTTCAAGATATCTGTTTTTTTTACTACTGTACATCATCATCAAGCGTATAAGTGATTTTTTTCTGGTAAATCTCTTTCATTGCTGTGTCAAATGGCTTTCTCTTAGCATCTTTACTGTCGATAAGAGGAGGGGCTCCGGATCTGAGCTTTCTGACCCTTTTTGCGATTGCAAGAGCCAGGACATACTGATTGTCCGACTTCTCGCCCATTGTTTCTATATCACTGAACTTATCCGACATGCAGCACCTCCATAGTGAATTCTTTAAATATTGGCAGAATAAGTACACACTTTATCCTGCTTAAAGAAAAAGGTTCCAGAATTGCAGACGTGTTTTCTTTACTGAACGGAATCCGGACCTTCAGCCGTTCCGAATTTCGAACTGATGAAGTCCCAGGATGACTCTTCAACAAGATCAACCTCCCGCTCATCGATCTGCAGGGTTCCCAGTTCGGAACGATCCCAGTTCATAATAACAGTCAATTTGTCATTAGTTCCGGGAATCGCGCCGTCTGAACGGCTGGGGAATCTGAGCGGATGGGTGAAGAAAACCTCAACTCTGGAGAGTTCGGGGTCCATTGTAGTGTAAGCCACGAATTTCATGGTTTCAACCAGGACAGAGTCGCCCCTTGCTCTTCTTGAAGTTCCACGAGGATTTTCGTAGAAGATATATGTTGTATCGGGAATAACTTCAAACACATACTCGCCACCGAGTGGGTCGATAAGATTATCGATATCCACATCGAGATTTTCCGGCAGTTTTGGATGAATAACAGATGGATATCTCTGGGCAAGGTATGCAGCCTGCTCTTCTGCTGCGCGGATAAGGTTTGCTCTTGAAACCTGAAGTCTTCTCATTTCGGCGTACTCCGGGAAGCTGAAGACCGTCAGTGTTTCGGACCAGTCTTCCTCCAGGAACAATGAATCGGGGAAATCTTTCTCAATAAGACCGCCAACTACACCACCATGCCTGTCAATATTGGGACAGGAAAGGGAGAACTGTGTACCAAGAGCGAGTTTTGGGTCGTAGGAATAGATTGAATCGTAAAAACCTGATTCCCAGAGTGACGGACATACTGCGATAACCAGAGCAGCAACTGAGTCCATCCTGGCCGGAGCTATGATATTGTTGAAGTTCAGAATCATTGATTCCATCGAACTGATCGAGGATGCGAGGTCAGATCCGGTCATTATAAGTAATTCCGGGTCAAAACCTATAGAATCATTAAAGAATTCCCCTGGTGACAGTTCACCCTCTTCTTCAAATGCAAGTGTGTTGTCAATAATGTAAATATCTCTTAGCGTAATCAGAGAATCCAGTGAAAATCCGAGAGAACCTTCATATTCGCTGATAACAAGTTCAAGATTTATCTGCGCAGTGTTTAATGAATCAAGAAAGTTCTCCATATCCAATATGGCGTTTTCATTCCACAGGTCTTTCCATTGCTGCGGAATTTGAACCTTTCGTATTCTGTCGTTGTTAAACGAAACCAGTATACTGTCATTATTAATTGAAGCATCGAAAAAATTGTTTGCTTCCGCGAAGCTCAGAAGGCTGTCAAGATCAGGAGCGGGAATCCCTTCGGAGACATACATATGATGGATGTTGGCGATTGAAAGAACACTCATTTGTGAACGACAGAATTCCCTTGGAATCCTGTACGTTTCGACTCTCTGATGAATTCTGAATACCAGAAATACTGCCAACAGTACAATCAGAATTCTCACAAGAATCTTTGATCTCATAGACTATCCCTCCGGCTACAGTCAAAATTGCTTCAGAAGACTGAACATGTAAACACGTGATGTTGAATCTACCCATCTTGTTTCACACCTGTCAATACATGATGAGCTATTGCATCTGTTCGATTACTGGAACCGGATATATCAATCCGGCTATTACGGACGAAGGATTGATATTATTGATTCCATCCGGTTTTTCAATTACGGTTTCTATACGTTCACCTCCTGATCCGACGTGACCTGTATAGCAGCTGTCAAGTTGATTCACGATAGATCTGGCTCCGGTAACCTGTACGATAGTGTTTGATAGAACCGGCCATAGATATCTTTCCGGAACAGGTCCGGCTGCATTTATCTTAACCGGGAGATATCGTGTAATTCTGTGATCTATTGTGACAGTAATCGACGGAGGATTAAATGATATCGCTGAAAGACTTGAATAGCGATCGCCACTGAATCGTACATTACTCTCAGTAAGTTCGTGAGATCTACTGTAAGGATAAGTCTGCTCCTGATTGGGAATTACTACATTAATGTGAAGTATTTCCGGTTTTCTTAGAATCTGATCGCGAAGAACACCTATGCCCTTACCGGCAAAAACGACTGAAACTGAGTCCTGTCTTTCGTAATCAATTACGATGAAATCGTCGGACAGTACCGGAGCGGGGACAGGAAGCTTCTCGATTATTTCAAATTGTATATCATTCATGGAAATTATCCATAAAGTGACAGAAATAAACATTGCAAGTACCCATTGCCATATATAGGTCTTTCCTTTAACCCACATAATTCAACTTATTTCTGTTCATTTCACCAATTTCATTCAGCAAGAGCATTTTTCATTTACTTCCGGATTCGACCTCTTCAATCGCCGGATTCTGGAAACCGAATGAAGTCTGGCTTCCGGAGTCCAGTTTTCCAAATTTGCTTTCATATGAGCTAATCTGAGATTCCAGTGTTTTTACAAGAGCTTTCATCCTGTGGGGTGATACGATAATTCTTGACATGAGCTTCGCGTTGTTCACTCCTGGAACAATTCGGGCAAAATCCAGTATGAATTCTGCCCGTGAAGCTGCGACAAAGAAAACATTGCTGTATACTCCATCAGTGTCAGCCGTGCTGGCGTTGATTCTCGGTGGCTGATTTATCATCTTTGGGTTCACGGTTACTCCTTTTGTCGGTTTGCCGGAGGACAGGCGACAGAGCACCAGATCCGGATGGAGGAATTTTTGATACCAGATAACAATATAGAAAACATACTTAAAAGAATGCAGGGGAAAAGGGTGCTTGTCGCTGGTGATCTGATTCTTGACCATTATCTTGATGGCAAAGTTGATAGAATATCTCCGGAAGCACCTATACCGATAGTATCGCTGGAGAGAAAGCATGAGAGATGGGTACTGGGCGGCGCGGCGAATGTAGCTCGTAACATTCGTTCTCTGGGTGGTATTCCTGTAATGGCCGGAGTAACAGGAGAGGATAAAGAGGGTGAGATACTGAAGCGGTTACTGCTTGATGAAGGAGTGGATGTATCCGCTGTGGTTTCAGATCCGGCACGTCCTACAACATTGAAAACAAGGATAATATCCGGCGGGCATCAGGTAATAAGACTGGATAGTGAGGTTACTGATCCGATTTCTGAATCTGTCATGCAGGATATACTCTCAAGAATTGAGGGAACTGTTTCACAGATGGATGCAGTAGTACTTGAGGATTACAACAAGGGAGTTCTTGTTCCTGAACTTATTTCACGAATAATCTCTGCCTCGAAATCCCGGGGAATCCCGGTGGCAGTAGATCCCAAATTCATCAATTTCTTTAAATTCAGCGGATGCACTCTCTTCAAACCCAATAGATTGGAAATTTCACGCGCACTAAGTAGAGTTGTTAACACAGTTGAAGAAGCCGGTAATGCCGGTAATGAGATTCTGAACAGACTGTCCGCGGATGCCGTCCTTGTAACTCTGGGTGAGGAAGGAAGTATCCTGTGCCGAAAAGACCGTGATCCGTTCTATAGACCTGTTGCGGCAAGGCATGTATTCGATGTCTCGGGAGCTGGAGATACTGTTATTGCAGTTATGGCTCTTTCACTGGCATCCGGATTGCCTCTGGATGATGGAGTACGGATTTCAATTTTCGCAGCTGCGGCGACATGTGCTGAACCGGGTGTATACGCGGTGAAGCCGAACGACATTTTGAGGGAGGTTGATCGCTATTCTCGATAAAAGAGTATTAACAGAGGATGATGCTGCTGTTATGAGCGCTGAACTCAGAGCGAATGGCTGCAGAATCGTATTCACCAATGGATGTTTTGATATCATTCACCCCGGACATGTACATATTGTTCGGAAGGCACGCGCATTTGGAGATGTTCTCTTTCTGGGAGTGAATACGGATGATTCAATATCCAGACTCAAAGGACCCAGCAGACCGTTTATCACGCTTGAAGCCCGTTTGCAGCTCCTGCTTGAATTGAGATCAGTAAGTTTTGTCGTACCCTTTGACGAAGATACTCCGCTTAAACTCATCAAGAAAATAGTTCCTGATGTTATAGTAAAGGGTGGAGATTATACGATTGATTCAGTAGTCGGTGCTGATTTCGTCAAATCCCATGGTGGCCGAGTCGAAATAATTCCTCTGATGAAGGGGTTTTCATCAACCGCAATCATCACAGCTCTAAATCATCAGAATAATCAATGAGTCTTGACTGGAAAGGTTTACTGGAGTAGTAAAGGCACATTCTCTGGAGAATCCAAATGGACTTAAGCAGTATTCAATCAAGGAGTATTGATGAGTAGCACCCAGATACTATTCCGATTCTTCGGTCCTGTTGTGGCGATTCTAACTGGACTGGTGGCCGCCAGGCGGTATCTACTTTTAAAGAAGGAACCTCGTGGTACAGACAGAATGATCCGACTGTCAGAGATGATTCATTCAGGCGCGATGACCTATCTTTCAACACAATACCGCATCCTTCTGATATTTGTTGTTCTGATTTCTATAGCCTTGTTTGCGGGTGTTGATTCGGGAACAGCTTTAGCTTTTATATTCGGCGCAGGATTCAGTATGATCGCCGGTTACATCGGAATGAACGCGGCGACAATAGGAAACGTGAGAACTACAAATGCGGCAAGAAACAGCCTTTCAAAGGCTCTTTCCGTTGCATTCCGCAGTGGCAGTATAATGGGGCTGTCAGTAGCGGCGCTTGGGCTTCTGGGTATTTCATTATTCTACATTCTTTACAGTGACATTGCTCCCGCAAAGGCTTTTCTTGAATCCATATTCGGAGCCGTATCTCTCAAGAACATAGCCGGGTTCGGCATGGGCGCAAGCTCAATTGCTCTTTTCGCGAGAGTAGGCGGGGGAATATTCACAAAGAGCGCAGATATAGGAGCAGACCTTGTAGGGAAGATTGAGGCAGGCATACCAGAGGATGATCCCAGAAATCCTGCTGTTATCGCGGACAATGTGGGTGATAATGTCGGTGATGTTGCCGGTATGGGAGCTGATCTGTTCGAATCATATGTCGGCAGTATTATAGCGGCAGTAGTCCTGGCTTTCGGCTTCAGTGTTACAGGTATCATTCCGACAGGACTGCTATCCTCCGGCTCAGGTGTTTCCGGATCAGGAACTCTGATTGCTCTTCCAATCATTCTGGCAGCACTCGGAACTCTTGCCAGTATCGCAGGAGTTGTTTCCGTTGGAGTACTCAGCCGGAAGGGAAGCCCGGCTACCGTCCTCAGAAATTCGACTTTCATAAGCACTATTCTGTCAATTATTTTCGCTTTCGCGGCAATACGCCTTCTTGGAGTGGGATCAGGCGTCTTCTGGGCGATTGTCTGCGGGGTTGTTTCGGGAACCGCAATCGGTCTGATTACAGAATATTTCACAAGCGGAGGACCAGTCAGAAGAATTGCCAAAAGTACGACAACAGGACCGGCAACCTGCATTATTGAGGGAATAGCCGTCGGTATGGAATCCACGATATTCCCAATCTTGTTCATCGCTGCCGCTACAATGATCAGCTATCATTTTGCCGGTCTTTATGGAATCGCGCTCGCTGCTCTCGGGATGCTCATGAATGTTGGCATGACCATGTCAGTTGATGCATACGGACCGGTTGCGGATAATGCCGGTGGGATTGCGGAAATGGCAGCGCTGCCCGGAGATGTCAGGAAAAGAACGGATAAGCTGGATTCACTTGGAAACACCACTGCCGCAATGGGTAAAGGATTTGCGATTGGTTCAGCTGCCCTGACCGCTCTTGCTCTTTTCAGTGCATATGCCGCTTCCAGCGGTCTTCAGACAATCGACCTTCTCAAACCTAATGTTGTTGCCGGACTTCTGTTTGGTGGACTTCTTCCGTTTGTTTTCGCTTCTATTACGTTGCGAGCAGTAGGACGTACTGCCATGAAAATGGTAGAGGAAGTTCGCAGGCAGTTCCGAGAGATAAAGGGCTTGATGGAGAATGAGGCGGAACCTGATACTGAAAAATGTGTTAATATCGCGACCAGAGGCGCACTCAGCGAAATGATTCTTCCAGGCATTCTTGCCGTAATAATTCCCGTAGCAGTCTATTTCGCTTTTGGGGATGCAGGAGCTGAGACTCTTGGAGGTGTGCTTGCAGGAGCAATTGTATCCGGTGTTCTCCTGGCGATTTACATGTCAAATGCCGGAGGTGCATGGGACAATGCCAAGAAGTACATTGAAGAGGGAAACCTGGGTGGAAAAGGTTCCCCCGAACATGCTGCCGCAGTTATTGGAGATACCGTTGGCGATCCATTCAAAGATACCAGCGGACCGTCTCTGAACATCCTGATTAAGTTGATGACAATGGTTGCTCTTGTTATATCACAGATAAAATAGTCGGAGGAGAGAATGAGCGAGAATACACTCGAATTCAATGATGAGAACGTTATCGCAGAGATTGAGAAGGTCAGACCTGTCCTGCAGCGAGATGGTGGTGACATAGAATTTGTCGGGATAGAAGACAAAGTTGTCAAGGTAAGGCTTCAAGGGGCCTGCTCAGGATGCGCAATGGCCACCGTTACTCTTCAGTGGACAGTGGAAAGAAATCTAAAAGCTGTATTTCCTGAGCTTGAAAGGGTAGAAAACGTACAGTAGCAGTATACCCGGACAGACTCCCGGAAACACAGTCAAAGTGCTGAAATATGGAGGATGAACCAGTGAAATCGGTTGTAAGATATGTTATTATCGCGGTTTCGACTGCGGTATTAGCATTCATCGCCGGTACTGTCCTGGCACCGTCCATTTTTGAGACTCCACGGTTTATTTCTTCTATTGGAGCTGCTTCAGCTCCTGTAACTGTTCCCGATGTTATTGGATTAACGCGGCAGGATGCTCAAAGAGAAATAGAATCGGCAACTCTTGTGATTGCCGGTCAGTGGTCAGTATATGGTCCTTTTGAGACCATGGGCAGTGTTGTCAGACAGGATCCCCCACCAGGTGCTATGACACCCAGAGGAGCTCCTGTGAGCATATTCTGGAATATAGGTCCTCTGTACAGATCCTACTGGCCGGATTCCCTTCTCGGGCTTTCCGCCGTTGAGGCTGAAGAGAAAATCGCTGACTGGCAGCTATACTCCATTGGGAGAAGCTGGGTACCCGATCCCATGATCCCGGAGGGTCTGGTTATCGCTGTGAACCCGAGACAGTACGATAGTCTTCCGGTAACAACACCTGTCAGGCTTCTGGTTTCCACCGGCTGGCATGGAATGCCCCGTTTCGTCGGGCTTTCAATAAATGATGCCATTGATCTCGCGGAAATCAGCAACCTCATTCCCGTTGTTATTGAAGAGAGACTGACAGATGACATTCTCCAGTATAACATTGTTCTTGAGCAGATTCAGATTCCAGGTCAGCAATTTTCAGCAGGTGACTCGGTGGAATTGATAGTGGGGAAATCAGATGATAACTGGGGGAACTGGTAGATGAGAGAAATAATTATTGCTCCCTCTGTCCTTGGCTGTGACCAGGGACAAATCGCCATGGAGGCGCTGAAACTGCAGAATGCAGGTGCGGACATGATACATCTGGATGTTATGGATGGAGTATTTGTGCCTGTGCTTACTGTCGGGGCCGATGTTGCGGCATGCATCGCTCGAAAGATTGATATTCCGGTTGACGCTCATCTCATGGTGGAGAAACCAGCAGCGCTGATTGATTCATTTGCAGCTGCCGGTTGCAGGTATATTACTGTACACGCTGAGGTTACAAGTCATCTGGACAGACTTCTACAGAAAATAAGGGAATCCGGAGCCGGTGCGGGAGTCGCCATCAATCCGGCAACCGCGGTTGATTTCCTGCAGTGGGTTGCGCCTGAGGTTGATCTTGTGCTGATTATGACTGTAAATCCCGGATACGGTGGACAGAAACATCTTGAATATGTTCACTCCAAGATTCCGGCAATTCGCCGAATACTTGATGATCACGGGGGAGAGAAAGCTCTTATCTCCATTGACGGAGGAGTAACTGACTCCAATGCGGGAAGATTGGCGTCTCTGGGAGTTGATATACTGGTTTCCGGTTCTTTCATTACAAAAGCGGATGATCCCGCTGAGGCTATACGAATGCTGAGAAACGTATCTATGGCCAACTCAATGGAGATTGAATGAAGTACTTATTTTTGATTACCGCAGTTCTTTTCCTGATCATCGGTTGCTCCAGAGATACAACCAGTCTAATCGATCAGGAAGATATGGATGAGATGAGAAACGAGCTTGATATCAGAAGATGCGAATCCAGGATGGATTCTCTTGGATTCGAGATTGAGGGAATGATCTATCATGCATCTCTGACTGCTGATGGATACACTACTCTTGAAGAACTTCTTCCCGATTCGATTCCAGGATGTCCTGTTTCGAAACAGCCCTATGTCATTGATGAAACTGAATCCGGTTTTACTATTACATGCCCCGTCGGACATGGTTCTGTTAACGTATTGAAGTAAACTTCCCTCTGTTTGGATTATTCCGTTTGTCGAAGTATAGTTGCATGCTCTGTATTGTAGAGTATTTGTATGTTATTTACCTATCTGATCCAATTGGAGGGCAGATTTGTTCGACAGGCTGACAGACAGTCTCTCAGATGCTTTCAGGAAGCTGACAAGCCGAGGTGTCATTAACGAATCCAACATCAGGGATGCTATGCGACTTGTTCGCAGGGCATTGCTGGAAGCTGACGTCAATTTCAAAGTAGCGAAACAGTTCGTAAGTACTGTCAGTGAGAAAGCCCTGGGTGAGAGTGTTCTGAAAAGCCTTTCTCCGGGACAGCAGGTAATAAAAGTAGTTAATGAAGAACTGATTAAGCTTCTAGGTTCTGAAAGAACCTCTCTTGAATTTTCCGGTAAACCTCCAATAGTCTATCTTCTTGTTGGTTTGCAGGGTTCGGGTAAAACGACTACAGCAGGCAGAATGGCATACTGGCTCGCGGAAAAAAAGGGTAAGAGATCTCTTCTGGCAGCGTGTGATCTACAGAGACCCGCGGCTATTGAACAGCTGGAAAAGATCGCGAAGGACTCGGGTGCCGGTTTCTACGCAAGGAGAGACACGAAGAATCCGGTGGAAGTTCTTCGGGAAGCAATGCATGAAGCACGAATGAACAGCTACGACATCGTTGTGGCGGATACAGCAGGAAGGCTGCATGTGAACGATGAACTGATGGAGGAACTGGAGGAAATCAGTGAAGTTGCGAATGCTGTTGAAACATTGCTGGTACTTGATGGTCTGTCCGGTCAGGATGCTGTAAACGTTGCAGTTGAATTCCAGGAAAGAATTGGATTTACAGGTTCCGTGATAACGAAGATGGATGGCGATTCACGAGGAGGTGCTGCGTTATCTTTCAGGGCGGTAACCGGAAAACCCATTAAGTTCATTGGAGTAGGAGAGGGTGTTGATGGCCTTGAACCGATGGATCCGACCCGAATGGCCGGAAGGATCCTTGGTATGGGTGATGTGGTTGGTCTTGCGGAAAAAGCTCAGAGCACATTGGACATGAAAGAAGCTGAGAAGCTGGAGAAAAAGCTTATCTCCAACTCCTTCACGCTTGAGGACTTCGCGGGAGAACTACGCCGCATAAGAAAGATGGGTTCTCTTGGTGACCTGATGGCTATGCTTCCGAAGAGCATGAGACCCGCAGGTATGAATCTGGACACTTCTCAATTCACGAAGATGGAAGCCATCATCAGTTCAATGACAAGAAAGGAAAGAACTCATCCGGAGATAATCAACGGAAACAGACGAAGGAGAATATCACAGGGCAGCGGTACGAAAGTGAATGATGTAAACAGACTGCTGCGCGAATTCGGATCAATGAAGAAAATGATGAAGCAGATGAAATCCGGGAGATTCAAGCTACCCGGCATAATCCGCTGATCTGGAGGTGAAACTTGGTAATTATTCGCTTAAAAAGAATTGGATGTAAAGGTCAACCATTCTACAGAATTGTAGCCGCTGACAGAAGGAAAGCCACAGATGGCAGATTTCTTGATAGTTTCGGGTACTACGACCCCCTGCGCAAACCAATGGAAGTTAAAGTAGACGAGGAAAGGGTTTTTCACTGGCTGGATAGGGGAGCACAGGTCTCCGATACGGTCAGAAACCTGCTTAAGCGCACAGGCACCTGGGGTAAATGGTCCAGGCACTCCGGTGGTGAAGAAGGTATACCGCTGGAAGTGGTTCTAATAAAAGGGAAGAGCAGAACCTCGTAATGGATAACTGGTGCGATTTACTGTCTGAATAACCACCTGAACTGGAGGACCCTCATGAAAGAACTTATCGAAATCATGGCCAGAACGCTCGTTGAAGATCCTGAGGCGGTTTCTGTAGAAGAGACGATGGAAGAAGACGTAATTGTCTTTGAATTGAGAGTCGCGGAGAGCGATCTCGGAAGAGTAATAGGCCGCGAGGGAAAAATAGCGAAAGCGATGAGACTTATAATCAGATCAGCTGCTGCCCGACTGGAGCAGAAGGCTACAGTAAGAATCATTGACTGATATTTCGGTGATGGCTCCCGGTGATATTGTATATCTCGGGTATGTGGAGAAACCTCACGGATTAAAGGGTGGATTTGCAGTTCGCATTTTTTCCGGGATCGGTCATGCGGTCATTCCTCCGGGAACAGGAATCCTGCTGGAAGAGAACATTTCCATGACTGTAAACCGCTGTACTGTTCGGAGTGACTCTCGGATTAATCTCACTCTGAAGGAGATTCGTAACAGGGAGGACGCTGACAGGTACAAAGGTTGCTCCATCTTCATAAAGCGAGATGAAGCGGAGAGGATGCTTTCGTTCTTCCCTCTTTACGGTTTTATCGGCATGGAGATCCGGTCAGAGGGCAAAACATATCCGGTTGTGGATATTGAGCCATCAGATTCTAACCCGCTTCTTCTTGTTGAGGATACGGAAACAGGATTTCATGTACCACTTGCACTGGTGCTGAATGAGGGAAATATCAGGTGGAAGGATAAGATCATTGAGCTTGTTCTTCCAGTTGGTCTGAACGATCTGTCTCCATAATGAATGGAGTTTCCAGTATGAAAACAGCTGTGGCAACGCTGTTTCCAGATCTGTTTATTCCATTCACGGAACATGGAATAATTGGAAAAGCGATTGAAACCGGCAGGGTTGAACTGACGGTTTTCGATATACGAAAAAAGGCTGTAGACAGCCGAGGTTCAGTTGACGATTATCAGTTCGGGGGTGGCGCAGGGATGCTCCTCAGACCCGAACCGCTGTTTGAAACACTTGAGGAGATACCCTGGAGAGAGAATTCCAGGATAGTATTCATGACTCCTCAGGGAAGAAAACTGGATCACGGTCTTGCTCAGGAATTAGCTGAGTGCGGAAAAATGATAATATTCTGTGGCAGATATGGCGGAATTGACCAGAGATTCAGGGAACACGCTGTTACAGATGAGATCAGTGTTGGCGATGCTGTGGTTTCCGGTGGCGAGATCCCTGCCATGTTTCTTATGGAAGCTGTCTTCAGATGGCTTCCGGGGGTGCTTGGCAGAATGGAATCCGCACAATCGGACAGTTTTGCGACGGGATTGCTTGATTATCCCAGGTATACCAGACCAGCTGAATACAGGGGCATGAAAGTTCCCGATATTCTGATTTCAGGCAATCATGCTGAGATAGAGAAGTGGAGATTCAAGAAAGCACTGGAGCTTACCGGCAAGCAGCGTCCTGACCTGCTTGACCCGGAAAGCCGGGACTGTGTAAAAGAACGATTTGTTCAGGCGATAAGACTGGCAGATCGACAGAAGGAGCAGAAAAATGGATGATATTATCCGGAGTGTTGAAGCATCACATATCAAAGAGAATCTACCGGAGTTCAAACCGGGGGATACAGTCAAAGTGCACTTTCAGGTTGTGGAGGGTAACAAAGTTCGTGTACAGGTTTTCCAGGGTGTTGTAATATCCCGCAGAGGCGGAGGAACATCTGAAACCTTTACAGTAAGGAAAATTTCGGGCGGAGTGAGCGTCGAAAGAATATTCCCTCTGAACACTCCCCTCATTGAGCGGATTGAAGTGACCCGAATCGGCAAAGTGCGCAGAGCGAAGCTTTTTTACCTGCGAGACAAGACAGGTAAGTCAGCCAGGATAAAAGAGAAGAAAACGTACGGCTCCAGGAAGAAATCCTGACCCATACTCCTTTATTCGAGTTCGATGAAAGTTACCGGCTGGATAACCCTGTTCTAATAGGGATGGACGAAGCCGGCCGGGGTCCTCTTGCCGGGCCCCTGGTGGCTGCAGCCGTATCCCTCCCGCGGGGTGCGTATCTGCTGGGAGTAACTGACAGCAAGAAGCTGTCCGATAAAAAGCGCAGGGCTCTTTTCCCTTTGATCATCGAAATTGCCATTGGATATTCCACGGGAATTGTAGAGTATTCGGAAATAGATAAAGTGGGAATGGCAGAATCTGTCCGCCTGGCCTTTAACAGAGCAGCTCAGGCTATTGATATAAAGGACGCGCTCTATCTTGTTGATGGTCTGCCGATAAGGAACCTTCCTCTGCAATCCAGATTCATCGTAAAAGGTGACTCGAAGAGCCTGTCCATAGCTGCCGCCAGTATCATCGCAAAAGTAACCAGAGATGATATAATGATCAGAGCCGACAGAGAATTTCCGGGGTACGGTTTCGCTTCCAACAAGGGGTATGGATCCGGAGAGCACATGAAGGCTATTGAGAAACTCGGCCCTTCCCCGATTCACAGAATGTCTTTTGCTCCTATGAAATATGATAAACAGATTCGGATGCATTTTGAGTGATATTTCCAGGGGAGCTGAGGGTTTTGTCTGCGAATGGTTACAGGCCCGCGGATGGACTGTAGTCGCCCGCAATTTCCGGACCCGCAGAGCTGAAGTCGATATCATCGCGAAAAGTAATGGAATTCTTGCATTCGTTGAAGTTAAATTCGCCAGTGATGGAAGCACGACAATGCCGCTTGAGAAGATCGATTCAAAAAAACAGGCAAGAATAATCCACGCGGCGGGTTTCTATCTGGCGAAGCACGATCCTCAGGATCAGATCAGATTCGATGTTGCAGTAGTTCGCGGCACGTCTTCCGAATTCAGAATGGACACCTACCTGGAGGACGCTTTCCGTCCCGAACCGCTCTAGACCTCATATCCAGTGATTTGTACATGAGTCCGGAGTCTTTCTACAATTCCAGGTTCATCCGGAAAAATAGAACGCTATTCTCTCTCTGGATTTTTTGTCCATGTCATTTCCGTAGAACCTCAGAAACAATTCTTTTTTTAGATCACTAAGCGGAATATTGCCATCCTGTAAATATCCTGCAGACCCATTTCCGCTACCCATCTGTCTATGTAAGCAATATCAAGATCGCCAACTGAAGCGAATAAGTTTTGTATATCACCAATCTGCACTTCTGAATGGCTGTCCCTTGACCACCAGAGTTTTGATAAGATCAGATCCTCGGGGCTTACTATCCACATGGGAATTTTCTCGATGAGAATATGACGCTTCCTTTGAAATTCAATGTTTCGATATGTTGCTGATCGAATTACCGTTAAGAGAATATTCCGGAAGAGTGCATATGTCAAACAGCCGATAGGAAACCAGGTTGAATAATGCATGTGGTTCCCGGACTGGGTCCGGAAACTTGATTTTCCAGCTTCTTCCTTAAGCACATCGTGCAGTTTACCGCTGGATCCCATACTTCCAGCTGCCAGGATTAAATATACCTACATTTAACAAGGTAGAGTCGATATTGGAAACCATAAAATCAGAGTTATTACACTTGACAACATATCACACAATGAATTAGTCTCCTTCTACAATGCTGCAAATAAATCAGAATAAGGAGGTACTTATTACAGAATAGATACCTCGTGAGTGGTCTTTTTCGGGAATCAGTAAGCGAAAGGATGATGAAAAATGAAACCTGTCTTAACAAAGTGTGTTCCTGTTCTTTTGATCCTTTTTATGATGATTGGTTGTGATGATCCAAATGAATCGGGAATAGAGGATTGTAAGGATTTTAAAGATGCAACCGTGGCTTATTCCGGCGGTGATTTAAATACTGAAATTGAGTTCTATGATGACATGTGCCTGAGTGAATTTTACTATTACTTCAATACGGATACTGATCCGGAGGCGGATTTCCTGGTTCGCTGCCATCCAACGGAGTTCACTGTTTCAAAGGAATCGGCAATTTCACCCGGTCTGTATGATGATTTAAAGTATACCGGCATACCAGTTATCAGCGGTGTGTACTATCGTCTTGAGTTTCCTTTCAGTGTTCTGGAAAATATGCCTACTGTTGCTCCGGTTACGGTAGGTTACTGGTTCTATGCGATGGACGGCTCAGACAGAATGCCCGATGACGGCAGTGAGACGATAACAGCTCCTTAATCTTATCCCGACATTGAACTTTAAATAAGGACCAGTCTTATCCCGGGGCTTTGATGAACCCCGGTTGCTGGCCTGCGCCATTCCGCTTACTCAGTTGTTCGATGCTGGAATTGAACATATCTTACAGCCCGGAGGTATATATGCATTTCCTTTCCCTCTTCATTACAGTTCTGTGCTCCATTACAGGTGTCTGGAACGCCTGGCAATGCAATAATGGGAATTGGGATGAGATCGCCCTGCTGCTGTCCTTGAACGGATACGACACTGTCTTCTACTGTGCTGCTTATGGGCCGGAAACGGATACGGAAGGCCTTCAGGAATGTCTTGACGCCTGCAACCCCCTTGGGATTGATGTTCATGCGTGGGTGGTTCTGTGGAAAACAGGCAAGTGTTCGGTGGAGGATCAAGATCGATTCGAGCTGGACGGAAGATTTCAGATCTCCAGTGACGGAGCGGTAGAGAACTGGCTCTGTCCTACAGATCCGCAGAATGTCAGTGCTATGGCGCAGTTGTGTCTGAAACTGGCAGCAGAGTATCCGGTATCCGGAATACATCTGGACTATATAAGATTTTCAAGCAATCGAGTCTGTTTCTGCGACGGATGCCGTGAACGTTTCAGAAGGTTTGCCGGAATCCGATCCATTGACTGGCCGGCCCATTGCGTCAGCGGGGGGAGACTGCATGACAGTTTCATGCAGTGGCGAGCCTTCATGATAACCGACGCTGTGCAGGCTGTGAGGGATTCCCTCTCCCGCATCAACAGGATCGTACTGCTTTCCGTGGCCGGAATACCACGCGAACAGGAGATGCGGTACTTCAGCCAGGAGTGGGACTTATGGCTACGCAGCGGAATTGTGGACTTTGTGGTTCCAATGAATTACACTGAATCCGATTCGGAGTTTGTATACTGGGGCGAACAGCAGATGGAAATAGCTGAAGGCAGGCCACTCAGTTGCGGAATAGGTTCATCCTCGACCAGTTCAACTCTCACTTCATCGGAGACTGAACACCAGGAGGCTCTTGCGGAGGAGATGGGATTTGACGGATGGGTCATATTTTATCTCTCCACTGAATTCATTGATAGACTGAGCGAAACCGTTCAATCGCGGGGAAGTAGACCGAACCCGATTCGAAACCAGTGATATCTGCTCCTTGAAATTCACTTCATTAATGCGTACACTCTAAGAAGAAGCATTTAAAGGGGGTGTTTATTTGCTTGCTCATACGAGAAGCCTTGCTGTGTTCGGAATTGATTCATATCCCGTTGAAATCGAAGCTGATATGTCCATGGGACTGCCGACCTTCACAATTGTAGGACTGCCTGACAGCGCTGTTCGTGAATCTCGACAGCGAGTTACAGCTGCAATAGCCAATCTTGGTTTCAGGCTTCCGGGTAAAAAGATAACTATCAATATGGCCCCTGCCGGAAGAAAAAAAGAAGGACCCGGATTCGATCTTCCAATCGCGATCAGCGTTCTCGCAGCCTCCGGCATAATTCCCGCAGAGACTATTGAAGATTATTTTTTTGTTGGTGAACTCGCTCTGGATGGAGCGCTGCGTCCGGTTCCCGGAGTGCTCTCAATGGCTGACAGAGCAAGAAAGGAAAGGCATTCAGGACTTATCGTACCTGCCTCCAATTCAGCGGAAGCAGGTGTGGTTTCCGGACAGAAAGTATTTCCAATCGAGGATCTCAATCATGTAATTGACTTTATGTTAGATAAATCAACAATAGAACCTGTTACGTATTCACATGCGCCTTCTGACACCGGTGGGAAAGAGGAACCTGACTTCAGCGATGTTCGAGGTCAGGAATTCGCAAAAAGAGCTTTGGAGGTTGCCGCTGCGGGCGGGCACAACATTCTCCTGATTGGTCCTCCTGGTTCCGGTAAAACCATGCTCGCCAGAAGACTTCCATCAATCCTCCCTTCTCTCCATCCTGACGAGGCGATTGAAACGACTAAAATTCACAGTGTTGCGGGACTTCTACGGAGCGGTGGATCTCTTCTGGAAACCCGCCCGTTCAGATCACCTCACCATACTGTCTCTGACGCTGGATTGATAGGAGGGGGCACCATTCCCCGTCCTGGTGAGGTGAGTCTTGCTCATAACGGAGTACTGTTTCTGGATGAGCTGCCCGAATTCAGAAGGAATGTTCTGGAGGTTCTCAGACAGCCTATGGAAGACGGAACAGTAACAATTACAAGAGCATCCATGTCGATGACTTTTCCTGCAAGGTTCACTCTGGTTGCCGCAATGAACCCGTGCCCCTGCGGATATTTCACTGACCCCGGGCATTCCTGCAACTGCACAGGCCCGCAGATACAGAGATACCTTCAGAAGATATCGGGTCCGCTCATGGACAGAATTGATATTCATATCGATGTTGCTCCGGTTAAATACCGGGATCTTTCATCCAATCTCCCAACAGGGGAGAAATCCCCTGCGATAAGGAAGCGTGTAATAGAAGCCGGGAAAATCCAGTTCAATCGATTTGAAAAGGTTGACCGCCTGTACTGCAACGCCGGAATGACTTCTCCCATGGTGAGGAAGTACTGCCATCTCAGCAGTGAAGTCAGCAAGCTCCTGAAATCCGCGATGGAAATGTACGGTTTTTCAGCCAGGGCTTACGACCGGATAGTGAAGGTTTCACGAACGATTGCAGATCTCGCGGGTTCGGAAGACATACGAACAGAACACATCGCTGAAGCGGTGCAGTACCGCTCCCTCAGCGGACAGGCTTACCTGTAATGCTGAAATATCTGAGTCAGGTCTTTTCAATAAATATCAGAGAAGCGAAAAAGGCTGATTCGCCATGACTGGTTACTACACTGAAAAAATATCCGGTCGCCGCCTGGAACTTTGTTACGAGCTGGCCACACCTCGCGTCAGACAGTACCTGGAGGCTGAAATCCAGCATGTGCTGACCCGTATGCGGTCTACAGATGTCGTATTGGAGCTGGGCTGCGGGTACGGTCGAGTGGCACTTCGTCTTGCGGAGGCTGTACGACGGGTGGTTGGAATTGACCCCGCCGGAGAGAGCCTTGAGATGGCGCGAGAGCTTGCAGGTGTGAACTCTCGCTGCGAGTTCCTGAACATGGATGCTCTTGATTTACGATATTCTGCGGGCTGGTTCGATGCAGTTATCTGTATCCAGAACGGTATCTGTGCCTTTGGGGTTAACCAGGAGGCGTTACTTCGGGAGGCGCTTCGAGTCACTCGTCCGCGAGGAATTATGCTGTTCTCTACCTACTCTGATCGATTCTGGAGGCATCGTCTCGCATGGTTCCAGGCTCAGGCGGAGGCAGACTTGATTGGACCGATCGATTACGATAAATCGGGGGATGGTGTAATAGTCTGCAGGGATGGTTTTCGTGCTGGACGATTCACACCTGAGGATTGGAGATTACTCTGCTCACGAGTCGGGTGCGATCCTGAGATCATAGAAGTAGATGAATCAAGCGTTTTCTGCGAAATCCTCAAGGAGGATTCTGCCCGACGATAACATTCAGCAAAATAGAGTCAAGTCGTGAATCCTGGCGTTCAAAATATTTTTTTTCTCAACAATAGGGTCAGGTCTTGCATTTGAGTATTTCTATCACTTTATTTGTAATATTAGTATGTATTACTTATTTGTTACAATTCTATAGATTGTTGAATTATGAACACCTAGGAATCCTGCAATATCACTTTGTGTGTAACCGAATTCATTATATGCTTTCCTTACAGCCGCGTTCCTTGTCTCTTTCATTGAGACAGTAAGATTGTCAAGCAATTCCTCAAGATCAGGACGGCATGCTGTTCTCTGGTACTTGGGGTAGTCGAGGTTATTCTTTTCCTTTTTAATTTCATCCTTCACGGATTCAATGAATCCTCTGTCCCCGAGAATAAGGTTGCCCTTAATTTCGCCAAGAGTAATATCCTTTTCAATGCCTTCGGTCACGAACTGTGAATATGCCGCTCTTGCAGAAATTTCAGATTCATTTTCCTCTGCGAATCGAGAAAGTACTGCCATTCTGTCAATACAGGTTTTTATATTATCAAATCCTGCTGTGACTCTATAACTGCTCCAGTGATACTCCTCGGGAGAACATACTGTTCCAGCTCTTACCGGGTTTAATACTATGTACCTGCATAGTTCCAGAAAATAGTTTTCCCGATCGACAAGTATAGCCCTGAATCTGCCCTGAAAGAGAGGTCCTACACGGTCATGCTTCCAGTTGAAATACTGGGCATACACACCGTTCAATTGACGCATTCCACGGGAAGTGTTTCCGTCTGCAGATTCTATCAGGATATGGTAGTGATTGTTCATGAGACAGTAGGCATAACACTTCCAGTCTGAATCACTGATACTATTTTTCAGGATATCCAAAAATTTTCCCCTGTCGCTGTCGTCTCTGAAAATGTTTCTTCGGTCGATACCACGAGTATAGATGTGGTATAGCCCACCCGGAATTTTAATGCGTAATTGTCTAGTCATTGATGTATCATATGATAATAATGCTCAAATGCAAGACCTGACCCTAATTGATATGAAGTACGCCATTGCGGCCAGCAGGATTATTACGGCGCCGGGGGGCAGATCCAGTATCCAGGCCAGCCAGAGACCGCCGAGGCTGAAGAGAGCTGTCAGAATTGAAGCTAGAACCATCATCTTCCGGAGACTCGAGGTGAACATCTCGGCGATAGCAGCAGGAATCGTGAGCATGGCGATAACCATGATCAGCCCTGTTACTTTCATCAGCATAACCGCTGTCAGAGCGGCAAGAATCAGAAACAGTCCTCTTATGAACCCCGTCGGGATACCCTGCAGCCTGCTGTATTCCTGATCGTATGAAACCGCGAGGAACTCCTTATACAGGCTGGCAATGACAATCAGAATCAGGATATCAAGAATTCCCATTAAGAGAATATCAGATTCGGATACTGCAAGCAGGCTTCCGAACAGCCAGCTCATGAGATCGGCTGAGTAGGTTCCGGAGATCTTGATAAACACCAGGCCCGCCGCCATGCCCGTTGCCCAGAATGCTGCCATGGCGGTGTCGGATCTGTTTTGTACTCTGGAAGAAATCGCACCAATTCCGATTGCCGAGGCGATTGCAAAACCGGTTGCCCCTATCAGTGGATGTATGCCGATGAGGTATGAAAGCCCAAGACCTCCAAACGATGCGTGTGCTATACTTCCCGCAAGAGCGGACAT